>DATCIB010000224.1:0-6108 GCA_036508045.1 Bacteroidales bacterium | reverse complement strand
TTCAGGAATAAATTTCTTTGACTTGAAGAGATTACGAAGCTTTCCTGTCTCACTGGTCTTCTTCATCGCTTTTTCAATCTTTATTTCAGACAAAGCTTTATTGCCATCAATGATAATCTCATGCACTTTGATCTTTGTCTTCTTATCGACATAGACAGTGACTATCTGCTGGTTTTCTTTGGAAATATCATCTTTCAGAGAAATAGCCACTTCGACATTCTTGAATCCTTTGTCTTCAAAATGCTTTTGAATGATGAGTTTAGCCTGTGCAATAAAGTTTGGAGTGATCTGACTTCCTTTTAGAAGACCTATCTTTGTTTCAATTTCCTGCCGTTCCGACTTCTTCAGCCCCTCAAAGACAATCTCGGAGATACGCGGGGAACGTTGCAGGCGGATATTCAACCAAATCTTGTTTCCCACTATTTTGGTCGCTTCAATGCCCACATCAGAGAAAAGTCCGTTTTTCCAATAGCTACGAATCGCTTTAGGAATACTCGGTCCTCCGGGAAGTACTATCTCTTGTCCTATTTCAAGACCGGAGATACCAATGACCACCTGATTGTCATAATCCGGAACGCCAGAGACAGCTATATCTTCAATGACATACGTTTTATTCGCTGCTGTATAATCAATCACGGGCAAAGAGTCGGAAACGACTTGTGCTGCCAGGGAAAAATCAAACAAGGCAAAACAAATGACCGTAGCTAATAGCTTAAATATACTTGGTTTCTTCATATTATATTTGCTCGCTCGTCTTTCCGAAGCGGCGTTCTCTCTTTTGATAATCACAAATAATTTTATAAAATTCTTCAGCACGGAAATCAGGCCAATACAAATCAGGGAAAAACAACTCCGCATAAGCAACTTGCCAAAGCAGGTAATTGCTGATACGATATTCCTTTCCGGTACGGATCAATATATCCGGATCAGGTATTTCTCTGGTTGTGAGATGTGATGAAAAAATAGCTTCATCAATCGCTTCCAGTTCCAATCTCCCCTCTTTTACTTGCTGAGCTATTTCTTTTGCTGCATTGGTAATCTCCCAACGTGAAGAGTAACTTAATGCCAGTAGCAATGTCATTCCAGTATAGGAAGAAGTCTCCCGTATGCAATTCTCCAACCTTTCTCTAACCGGGATTGGCAAACGGTATAAGTCACCAATTGCCTGTAAACGGATATTATTCTTTTTAAAGGTAGGCGACTCACGTTCAATTTGCGTGATCAGTAAAGACATCAGAGCATCGACCTCCTCCTTTGGACGATTCCAGTTTTCAGTCGAGAAAGTATATAAGGTAAGGTATCTGATACCCAACTCTGCAGCAGTTTCAGCGATTGCCCGTACAGACTCAACACCTTCAATATGTCCTTTATAACGTTCCATCCCTTTCTCTTTCGCCCAACGCCCGTTACCATCCATAATGATGGCCACATGCTTTGGCAAAGCGGAACGGTCGATCTGATTTTTACACGACATTCATCAATCCTTTTTAGTTATTATTACATCTTCTAACTCTGGACATAAAATCGTAAGAGATAGAAATCATCGTAAACGAATACCAGTCCTTGTTCTTTAACCAAGAACTTTTTATCTCATACGGGTCTGCCAAAGATAGTAAGTTTGAGACCCCAACATCATCCAGTTTATCGGAAAAGAATTTATGCATGGAAAACTCCAATCCAATATTCAGCCTTGGAGCCAACTTATATTTTACTCCTACTCCAAAAGGAAGATTGACTCCGAAACAAGTGCTATTCTCCCCGGTAACGAGAGCTACACCTAGCCCTGCGAAAATATAGGGAGAAAATCGTTTGCAGTTTCGCAGGTTATATCCATAACCGTTGAAGTTAAATTCAAACTGCCCTCCCACATTATAAATATCTTTCCCGAAAGAGAGTTGTCTCCCAAGTGGAAAAACATTATTTGAAGTCTTCGTATCACCGGAAACTTTTGCTCGCGTGGCATCCACTTTCAATGAATACCGGGTATTAAAATTATATCTCCACAACACTCCAAACGCCGACTCTGTATTTCTATAAAACCGGGTTGTATTGGCATCTCCCATATAGAAGCTGCCACCTCCATCCACACCCAATTCCATCATGTACTCTTCCTGCGCTTGCAGCATTGCAGGAAAAATCAATAACAGAATCAATACTGAGACTTTCTTAATACGGTGTAGCGTTTTCAATTTCAATAACGAAGTTACATTCTATAATGTATGGAAACGTATAAATCGAATCAAAATTACATAGCGCTACCTAAAAATTCATAACCTATTGGGAAAAACCATATTTATTTATTCTTCCATGCCAAATATCGGTCATTGGAGTAACATAGTCTTTAGAACCACCATAAATCGAAATGATATTTGTATCATCCACAATAACTGAAGCATTCATCCGAGGGTCATAGTTGGAAGGAAATGCTTTTTTGGTCTCCACTTCTTTCCAATTACATCCGCCATCGCGGGAATACCAGATAGTACCATCACAGATAGCAGACCGACTCTTGATACCTCCGGTAAGATATAGGATCTTATCGCATAGATACAAGCTTGCCCCTGTTCTATGTCCATACGGCATTTCTTTCGCAACCAAAGCATTCCAATCAGTGACTGTTAAGATCTCAGTCGCCTTGTTGCTGGTCAGATTCGCCCAATTCAATCCATCTTGAGTACTCCAGAACATGACAGTATATACATTGTCCGTAAATGTACTGTCGAAGATAAACTGATTATTGTTGGAAGGATAACTTAATCCATATCCCAAACCGGTCGTAAGCACAGGTACCCCGGTGCTGGTTTCATAATTAGCTGTGGCTTGCCCCCGTACAGGAAATCCAAGTGGGACCACACTTTTGCTATATTCTATCGTACTAAAATCTGTGGTTGTAAAGAAACGAAGATTATCAGCAGAATCTTTGACGATACCGCAAACCTTATCATCCACAGCCCCGACAAGATAACAGAATGAATCTCTTAAAGCCGTCATGTTAACGCTTGTCCAATTAGCTCCATCCTCTGATACATTCAATCTTTTATCCGTTGTATTGTAAACAAAAAGTTTACTGCCTGCTACTGAAAGTCCTTCAAACTGAGTGCCACGAGTCAGTCCGCTCAAGGCATTTTGAGTCCAGGTATTCCCTTTATCACTCGAAATGTAAAGCTGAGGAATCGTGGATGATGAATAGTTATACATCCACAAACTTCCATTCCAGCTAATCGTCCTGGCATTTTGTGTATATGCACCGGCCCCGGAGATACTCATAGCGGGAGAATAGGAAGGTATAGTCTTTGACCAGACCATAGAGTCAGGGTCAACCTGATGCACATTTACCGTAATGGTGTATTTCTTTGAAGACAATCCGTCGGAAGAAAAGATTGTCAACGTCAATGGTGATGAAAAATCCAACGAGTCAGCACCATTCCATGTGAGGGAATCATTAAAGAGCCAGCCTTTCGGAGTGGCATAAAATGAGATATTAGGTACTAACTTACTGACGTCTGAACGATACGGGAGTGAGTCTTGATTAAAAATCCTGTTATTCACCTGATCAATGGTAAACAGATAATCAGATAAACCTTCTATTGAATCATTCTCGACTAAATAAAACTTATAAATGGCTGCATCACCGGAAAGCGATGCCGTGTCGTTATTCAGGCAAGAAGTAAAAAAGAAAGCCATGCATGCGAGAAGCGACAAACAAGGTATTGTGACAACTGATTTTTGACTAAACATTCTGACTATTATAAAATTAATAAGATGCAAAAATAGAAACATTTTTCCTTATTCATGCACGAATAATCTCTTTTCTGATTTTTTAAGCGAAAAGAGAGAAACAATGAACAAACAAAGTGCCTTATTGGAAACAGGAGTAGATAACCAGACAGAAAAAGAATAAAAATATTTCTCAATTTATTTGGATATTAAAAAACATGCTTTACCTTTGCGGTGTACTATTTCATTAGAACAGTGTAATACATTAAACAATATGGTAGAAATTAGTGATTTATCCTTCGGATACGCTCGTAATGAGAACCTTTATCAGCAGTTTTCCATCCACTTTAAGAGTGGACAGATCTACGGTCTGCTGGGACAAAACGGATCAGGTAAAAGTACTTTGATGAAAATTATCGCAGGACTTTTATTCCCTGATGCAGGCAATTGTGTCATTGACAGTATTAACAGCAAAGAGAGAAGCTACCAATACTTCCGTAACTTGTACATTATCCCCGAGGAGTTTGACCTGCCGGACCTGTCAATACACACCTATATGAAGATTTATGCTCCCTTTTACGAAGCCTTCTCATCCGGACAATTTGAAGATTACCTGAAGGAATTTGAAATCAACCCGGAAGAAAAGTTGCAAAAACTATCCTATGGCAACAAGAAGAAAGTACTTCTTTCTTTCGGACTGGCATCTAATGTCCGTGTTTTGCTGCTCGATGAACCGACCAATGGATTGGATATTCCGTCAAAGAAGACATTACGTAAACTAATTGCATCGGCTGCTACTCCGGAACGTTGCTTCATCATTTCGACGCATCAAGTGCACGACTTGGAAAATCTGCTGGATCACCTGGTTATTATCTCCAAAAACAAACTTCTATTAAACGAATCTATCTCGAAAATTGCTCAAAAGATAAGCTTTGTTCCTTTTTCAACGAAACCGGCAGAGAATGAGACTTTGTATTATGAGAAATCATTTACCGGACACATCGGCATTATTCCAAATGAATCAAAAGAAGAAGGGAAGATGAATCTCGAAGTGCTGTTTAACGGTATTATCGCGCAACACGCAAAATTCGATCAACTATTCAACTCTAATAAATAAAGCTATGAAATCATTCCTCTCACAAATAGAATCCTTTCGTTTTCAGAGAGTCATATCTTTGATACTTGAGTATTTTCACCGAAATAAGAAGACATTGTTCATTTCTTCCATTGCACTCTATCTATTTCTGTTTTGCAGTCTCTTGTTATTCAAACGATACGGAGAAACAGGCAAGGAACAAGAATTCCTCCAATACTTTATGCAAATAAGTTGTATGTATCTGATCGGCTCTATCCTGTCGGTTCACTATTTTGGGACACTTCGACAGAAACCGGGAAACATATCCGCATTGTCATTACCTTGTAATCCGATTGAGCGGCTGCTTAGTGCAATAACTATAACTATCGTTGGTTTCGCGTTAATTTATTTGTTCATCTACTCGGTAGCATTCTTTTCAACGTTCCCTTTCTTCCGAAGTTATCATCTGGAGTTTTGCAATTTCGATCCGCTCGGCATAGGCTTTATCTCAATAATCGGATCCATTATTGCGACACAGACTCTTTTTCTTTGGGGAGGCCTATTCTTTAAGCGGAGTCCCTGGATCAAGACTGTCTTAGCCACGATTATCTACTCCGTTATATGTATAGCAATTACTGCTACTATTTTTTATTTTATTGATCCTAACTGGGATGCCTTCAAAGAACTTATTAAACCAAAAGAATCAGAGTATTTGAATGGGAAAATTGCCACGATATCCAATTCGCCTATCTATTTTTTGTGGACTATCTCACTCATGACGTGCATCGTTCTTGCGTCCTATCATCTGCTGAAAGAAAAGGAGGTAAAATAAGATGGACTTCCGCGAAACACAAGCCATTTATCTTCAGATTGTGGAATGGATCTGCGAACAGATCATTCTTCAAGTCTGGAACACGGGGGATAAAATCCCCAGTGTGCGCGAACTGGCGGTCGAGTTGGAGGTCAACCCCAATACAATCGCACGAACTTACGAACAATTACAATCCCTGGAACTTGTCGTAAACAAACGGGGGATCGGATTATTCGTTGCCGATCTTTCGAGAGATAAAGCAACGGAATATCTGAAAAAACAGTTTATTGAAAAAAACCTTCCTCAAATGTTCAACTATATAAAGTTGCTGAACATTTCGATGGAAGAGCTGAATAACTTATACCATACATCCATTCAAAAACAACAGAAACCATGAAACCAATAAAGAAAAGTACCCTTTTTCTTCTGATTTATATTATGCTGGGAGTGGTATCCACTTTCTTTTCTCTCTACTATTTATATCTGAACAAATAACACAACAGCA
>DATCIB010000223.1:0-2581 GCA_036508045.1 Bacteroidales bacterium | reverse complement strand
TCAATACCAATAAAATTCTTATCCGTGTATTTACGTGCCAGTCCGACAGTATATTCTCCTTTGCCACATCCCAACTCAAGTACGATCGGGTGATTGTTTCCAAAGACTTTCTCTCCCCAATGACCTTTCAACTCACACTCTTTCAGGCGGTCCTCTTGTGTGGCAAATTCATACACATTGGTGAATTCGCGCATATCAGCAAATTTCTGTAATTTGTTTTTCCCCATACTTTATAAAAGGCTATTTACCCTTTCTTTTATCTTTTGGATTGTTAGTTTGTAATTCTCACAACTGAAAACGTAAAGCCCACCTTCGGACGTAATTATGATAAATGCTTCGCTGACATCACCCACAAAGGCTTTGTATCGTCCCAGTTCGCGATTCATGAACAATCCCGTGTAGCCCCAGAAACCACCACTCCCAAATAAACGATAATCCCGTTTCATGTTAAACGGTCGTATTGAGCGGATCATACTGTAAGGAAGTTCGATGGTGCCTAACCCCTTTTTCAGAACTAATGATCTTGGTGTAAGTAAAATATAAAGAGGCATGAAAGTAATGGCATATAATACAGCAGCTCCGATGAGAATAATGCCAATCAAACCGACGAAGAAGCTTAACTTCTCGGGTTGAAGCGTCGCTTGAATAAGTTCAACGATCCCTACAGCCAATGCCAACGAACAAAGAATGCTGACAGTCCATACTTTACGGGACCATTTAACATTGATTCTTTCAGTTTTCATTATCGCTTTTTGTTACTGAAAGATAATCTATACGACTATCTCAGCACAAAAATAAGCATATCGTTTGAGATAAGGACAAAAACGGATAAAAATAAAGCCACTATTATCCGGGATTATGTAGTTGAAGGGCATAAATGAAGATCCATTCTGCTTCAGACTATGCATCTTAATTCTTTCCACTTGGATGCGAATGGTCTTTCAGGCGAAACTCTTTTCGGATGCAGCCTGAAGTCTTTGGCAATACATGCCTATCCGATGCGGATGACAACGGGATGGTTTTCTATTTTCAGAAGGACGCGTTCCTCGTTTCACTGCAGCGAAACGGGAAGAGTGCTGCAGCGAAACGGGATTTTGCCTCCAGTGAAACGAGGGGCTCTCCAGTACCTTCTTGCGAAGATATATAGACCCTATGCTTTTTCGATACCGATGCCCGGAAGATTGTTGAGCATTAGTTTACCCCGGGAAATTTGTACCCCTTTGAAAAGGTCATTGGATATCAGAAGATTCCCGTCAAGATCAGCAAAGTCAACCATAGGTGAGAGTTGTGCCGCTGCTGACACCGCACATGACGTTTCAGTCATGCAACCGATCATGACTTTCATTCCCAGTTCCCGGGCAAGTATCATCATTTTATGCGCTTCCCGCATGCCGGTGCATTTCATCAGTTTGATATTAACTCCCGAAAATGCACCTTGTATCTTTCTGATATCACCCAACCGTTGAACAGATTCATCGGCAAATGTTGGGAGCGGACTTTGAGCTGTCAACCAAGCGGTATCATCCAGCTGTGCCACCGGCATAGGTTGTTCCACCATGACCACTCCTTGGTCTCTGAGCCAATAAATCATGTCCAGCGCCTGATATTTGTCCATCCATCCTTGGTTGGCATCTACAGCTAAAGGTAGAGTACAAACACTTCGGATGGCTTGTATCATCTCTTTGTCATTCTCTTTCCCCAGTTTGACTTTCAGTATGTTAAACTGTCCGGCTACCTCCAGTGTCTTTTGTTTCATCACATCCGGAGTATCAATTCCGATGGTGTAGGTAGTAGAAGGTGCTTTCTCTTTGTCCAGTTCCCAGATTTGGTGCCAGGCAAGTCCATGCATCTTACCGTACAAATCATGAAGGGCAATATCTACTGATGCTTTTGCAGCTGTGTTTCCAGGCATGATATGATCCACATATTCCAGGATTGCGTCAAGATCAGATGGGTTGTCGTACAGACTCAGATCTACCTGATGTAAAAAGCGCTGAACAGATTCTGTTGTTTCACCAAGGTAAGGGGGCATTGAAGCCTCCCCATAACCGACCAAACCATCATATTCGATTTCAGTTTGTACTCCGGGAGTCGTTGTCCGTGAACAACTTGCCACCGTGAATGTGTGTTTCAGCTGCAGTTCGTAGGGGTAGAAGCGCAGAGTGATTTTCTTATGGAAAGAGGGTGTAGCCATGATTGGATTCTAAAAGTCAGGCCGGCTGAACATGAAAGTCAGGCCGGCCTTTGGAATTATTAGTTTCGTCAGAGATCACTCAATAATTGTAACCCAACCGAATGTATCCGGTTCGTCACCATATTGGATGGCTCTTAGTTTGTTATATAGTTTGGTGCAAACAGGACCCGGTTTCCCTGTTTTCGAGATCTGATAACTCTTTCCTTCCAATGGGTCATCTATGCGTCCAACGGGACTGATAACGGCTGCTGTTCCACATTCGCCGGCTTCTTCAAAAGTAGCGAGTTCCTCTTCCGGAATACGTCTTCTTTCAATGGTCATTCCCATAGATTTTGCAATCTCAATCAAGCTTTTGTTTGTGATAGAAGGCAGGATCGAAGTTGACTC
>DATCIB010000222.1:0-2884 GCA_036508045.1 Bacteroidales bacterium | reverse complement strand
GCAGTCTTATCACTGACACGGGCTGCTTGCTGCATATTGTGAGTTACAATAATAACCGTATAATCTTTCTTCAACTGACGGATCAGCTCTTCCACTTTAGCTGTAGAGATCGGGTCCAAAGCAGAGGCTGGTTCATCCATTAATAGTATTGAGGGCGAAATTGCCATTGCACGGGCAATACAAAGACGCTGTTGCTGTCCGCCTGAGAGTGCAAAAGCGGATTGTTTTAGTTTATCTTTTACTTCTTCCCATAAAGCAGCTCCCTTGAGTGTTTCTTCGACCCTCTGACGGATGAATGACTCATCCTTAACACCATTCACGCGAAGTCCGTAGGCTACATTCTCGAATATACTTTTTGGGAAGGGATTTGGACGCTGAAAAACCATACCAACATTCTTCCGGAGTTCATCAACAGGTACCCCTTTTATATAGATATCATGTTCGTCGATTAAGATCTGACCATGGAGATGTGTATCAGGAATTAAATCGTTCATTCGGTTGAACAAACGAAGAAAGGTTGATTTACCACATCCCGAAGGACCGATAAAAGCGACAACCGTACGTTCCTCTATCTGCATATTGATATCTTTCAATGCATGGAATTCCCCATAAAAGAAATTCACGTTTATTGCTTCAATTTTATTCATTCTGTATTCAGTGATTAGTTTGTTTTTACTTTACGGGCAAAATAGAGGCGAAGAACATTTGCCAATAAATTGATTACCAGTATAATTACAATCAATACCAGCGCAGTACCATAAGCAATAGGCAACTGAGCCTCCATATTCGTACCCGAGGTTGCAATGACGTATAGGTGGTAAGGCAGAGCCATGCATTGATCCAAAACGCTATTTGGAAGATGAGGAAGGAAATAAGCTGCACAAGTGAAAAGGATCGGAGCCGTTTCACCCGAAACCCGTCCCACAGAAAGAATCAGTCCGGTGATAATATTAGGCATTCCCATCGGAAGTATAATTCTGCGGACTGTTTGCAGTTTTGTTGCGCCTAAAGCATAACTTCCTTCCCGGTAGGAATCCGGTATTGCCTTGAGAGCTTCTTCTGTTGTACGAATCACTAATGGGAGACAGAGAAGTCCCAAGGTGAGTGATCCTGCCAGGATAGAATCGCCGAATCCCATCGTGTTGACAAAAAGAGCCATGCCAAAAAGTCCAAAGACTATGGAAGGAATGCCACTCAGGTTATTAGTCATCATGCGTATAAATTGCACTACTTTTCCCTTTGGAGCATATTCATTCATGTAAATGCCAGACATGATACCGACCGGGAAGGCAAACAGTGCGCTTCCAATAATCAGATAAAAGGTGCCCACTATCGCAGGAAGAATGCCACCTTTAGTCATACCTTCTTGAGGGGCGGTAGAGATAAACTCCCAATTGATAACGCCGATACCTTTTACAACGATAAATCCTATTATCAGCAAAAGGATACCCACAACAGAGTAACTCATCAGTGAGAAAAGAGCAAATAAGAGTGATTGTGTTCTTTTCTTGCGAGTCGAATAGTTCTTTTTATATGGAATCATGATTTTTGTTGTTTAGTGATTCGTTCGACAGCTAGATTAATGATAAGAGTAATGAAGAAGAGTATCACACCCAGCATGAAGAGTGCCTGATAGTGAGCTCCACCTGCAGGTGCTTCACCAAGTTCGGCGGCAATAGTCGCAGGTATTGTACGAAGTGGTTCCAGTAAAGAAGTTGGAATCACTGCTGCATTTCCTGTGACCATCAATACAGCCATTGTTTCACCTATTGCCCTTCCGATACCCAATACTATTGCAGAAGAAATACCTGAGAATGAATGGGGGAGTACTACCCTATATATAGTTTGCCAATGTGAGGCTCCAAGAGCGAGGCTAGCTTCTCGCATGCTTCGTGGACAATTTCTAATCGCATCTTCAGATACGGTAATGATCGTAGGCAAAGCCATGATTGCAAGTACCAAACTACCCGCTAATCCACTTTCACCGACAGGGAGGTTAAACACCTTTTGAATGAAAGGAACGATTACCACCAATCCGAAAAAGCCGTATACTACCGAAGGAATACCAGCAAGGAGTTCGATCATAGGCTTCATGATATTACGTATTTTCGAGTGAGCAATTTCTGCCATATAGATTGAAACTGCCAATCCGAAGGGGAGCGCAAACAGAATGGCAAAGAGGCTGACCCAAAGTGTACCTGTTATAAGAGGAAGCAGACCAAACTGAGCAGAAGGAGTCGAAGTCGGATACCACTCTTTTCCTGTGAGAAAGTCGGCCGGAGTAATGGAAACATCCTCTATCAACCGCCCTTTGAAGTTGGATGCCACATACAGTTTTGGAATGAAAGCAACAATCCCCGGTATAGAGTCTACTAATCTGTTGATGCAGTCAGGCACATTCTCAAGATTGCTTCCGAGTTCCTCTTCAGTGAAATAGTTTGTTATATCATCCATTCTGAACAATAGAATCTCTTCGTCGGGACCACCTAATTTACTCCAATTGGTAATCTCAGAGTCAAAGACTAATTTCAGTGTCTGAGCGTGAAACTGATCCTCTGACACCTTATTATCTTTATTAAGAGCAATAGTGTAGCCTTCCTCTATAGCCGGACTCTTAAACAATCCGAATGCTTCTCTAAAAAGGAACACAACGATCAGAATAATCACCACACTGGTAATGTATCCACTGCAAGCAAATATTCCTTCAATAATTCGTTCAATTGGTTTTCTCATTTGTACCTTTGTTAATTATGATGCAAAATAACGACTATACTGTTTCGCTGTTAAGACAAAGATATTTCATTTTCATCACAAAAAGGATGTAACAACAAAGATATACAAATGAAAGCGTATCTTTATGTTTTTGTTATCGAAATGAAATATA
>DATCIB010000221.1:0-4814 GCA_036508045.1 Bacteroidales bacterium | reverse complement strand
GCATCTCCATAAATTGATTTCTCCCGAACCCCGAGTAAATTGAGGTTTGGACCGTTGATAATCTGTATGTTCATACTTCTATAGTTTTGCCGCAAAGGTACGAATAATAATTGAACGAATATATAAAAGACAAAAAAGGCTATACATATAGTGTACAGCCTTTTTTGATAATGATTGGATTACAAACGAGCCTTGATCGCTTTGGTGTCTTCTTCATATCCCGGCTTCTCAAGCAAAGCAAACATGTTCTTTTTGTATGCTTCTACACCTGGTTGGTCAAAAGGATTTACGCCAAGGAGATAACCACTGATACCACATCCCTTTTCAAAGAAGTAAATCAATTGGCCGATGTAATATTCGTTCAGCAAAGGCAATTCGATCTTGATATTAGGCACGCCACCATCTATATGTGCTATTTGTGTTCCTAATTCGGCCATCTTGTTGACCTGATCTACTCTCTTTCCTGCAAGGAAGTTGAGTCCATCCAGATTGTCTTCATCTAAAGGTATTTCTACTTTCTTGTTTGGTCCTTTTACTGAAATAACGGTTTCAAAGATGGTACGTTCGCCATCTTGAATCCATTGACCCATGGAGTGCAAATCCGTAGTGAAGTCTACGGCTGCCGGGAAAATTCCCTTATTCTCTTTTCCTTCGCTCTCTCCATAGAGTTGTTTCCACCATTCAGATACATAATGAAGTTTGGGATGGTAGTTCACAAGAATCTCGATCTTTTTTCCGCTCTTGTAAAGTTCGTTACGGGTAGCAGCATATACAGCAGCCGGATTTTCTGCAAAAGGAGTATTCAGTCCGCAAACTTCTTCCATTTTAACAGCTCCTGCAATCAGAGAATTGATATCAAAGCCTGCAACAGCAATTGGGAGTAGTCCAACAGGGGTCAACACAGAGAATCGACCTCCTACATTATCAGGAATCACATACGTCTTATATCCTTCCTGAGTGGCTAGTTTGCGCAAAGCACCTTTGGCTGCATCTGTGATTGCGACAATACGATGTTTTGCCTCTTCTTTTCCGACTTGTTTCTCTAGTTGAGTCTTTAACAAGCGGAAAGTCAAGGCTGTTTCTGTTGTTGTACCTGATTTAGATATATTGATGATACCAAACTGTTTGGTCTTCAAAAAGCTTGTCAATTCAGACAAATAATCCTCGCTGATATTGTTTCCCGCATACAGTACTACAGGTGAATCACTTTTCTGCAGAAGAGAGAAGCTGTTAGACAATGCATCAATGATTGCTTTTGCACCAAGATAGCTTCCACCAATACCGGCAACAACGACTACTTCGCAATGCGTGCGAAGTACAGTTGCTGTATTCTGAATGTCTGCAAGATCTTCCTTGGTAATAGAAGAAGGAAGGTGTAACCATCCAAGAAAGTCGCTGCCTTTCCCAGTACCGTTTTGAAGCATCTCAGAAGCATATATCACATCGCTCTCATACGCATTGACTGACGCTTCAGATATGAATCCAAGAGTTTTCTGAATGTTTAAACTAATATTTTCCATTTGTTTTATAGTTTTGTAAATTATCTGAATTATCTGAAACGTTCGGATAAAAGTTTTATTTCTTTATTAGGAGATACTTTTTCATATAAGATATGGTGCATGGCATCAAGTATTGGCATGTCCACCTTAAATTTTTCATTTATTTCTTTGATGCATTTGGTACCGTAATATCCTTCTGCTATCATCTCCATTTCAATTTGTGCTGTCTTAACGGAATAGCCTTTCCCAATCATTGTTCCGAAAATACGGTTGCGACTGAACATCGAATAAGCCGTCACAAGAAGGTCTCCAAGATAAGCGGAGTCTTTGATATTACGGTTGATGGGGTGAACAGCATTTACAAACCGAAAGATCTCTTGAATCGCATTAGAGATCAATACAGCTTGAAAGTTATCTCCGTATTTAAGTCCATAGCAGATTCCGGCAGCAATGGCATAGACATTCTTTAAGACAGAAGCATATTCCATTCCAATCACGTCCTCGCTGGTAGAGGTCTTTACATAATTGCAATTCAATTTTTTGGAAAATATTTTTGCTTTGGCTGTATCTTTGCAAGAGACCGTGAGGTAAGACAGACGTTCAAGAGCAATTTCCTCTGCGTGACATGGACCAGCCAGAACGATTATGTTCTCGGTGGGTACGTTGTAGAATTTTGTAAGATATTCTGAAACTATCATATTCTCATCAGGGACTATCCCTTTAATGGCAGAGACTATGATTTTTCCATCCATTTTGGTGCGAACTTTCTTTAGGTGCATCTTCAGGAAAGGAGACGGTACTGCAAAAATAAGGGTGTCAGAATCTTTGATGACCTTATTTATATTCGAGTAAAAATGAATCCGATCGGTGTCAAACTTAATGCCAGTCAGGTAAGCGGGATTGTGCTTCAAACGTATAAAGTCGTCTATCCGATCCTGACGACGCATGTACCAATTGATCGAATCCTCATTATTCAACATCATCTTTGCAATAGCAGTAGCCCAACTTCCACCTCCTATTACTGCAATTCTTCCTGGTAGTTTTTCCATAAGCTGCTTTTTAGGTGTTATTTAGTTTGCTGCTTTTTGAATCCATCCAACCACTTCCTCAGGAGTCGGATTTTTTAATTCAAGCTTGTATTTCTTGTTAAGCCCGCAAATTTCCTGATGCAAACGTCCAGGGTTTACGTCTTTCAGGTCCTCGACACTGTAAATTCCATTTTTTTGAAGGACTTGTACCCAATCTTCAGGAATCCCTATAGCAATGTATTTGGCAGTAGGATCTTTCTTCTGAACTTTCTCCGGCTTCATTTGAGGGAAGAAAAGCACTTCTTGGATAGTTGTCTGTCCGGTCATCAACATTACCAAGCGATCCATCCCGATACCCATTCCTGATGTCGGAGGCATTCCATATTCCAGTGCGCGTACAAAATCCATATCAATAAACATGGCTTCGTCATCTCCCTTTTCGCTTAGTCGGAGCTGATCCTGGAAACGTCCCAACTGATCAATCGGGTCATTAAGTTCGGAATATGCATTGCAGAGTTCTTTCCCGTTGACCATCAGTTCAAAACGCTCGGTCAGTTCGGGATTTTTACGGTGGCGTTTGCAGAGTGGAGACATATCGATAGGATAGTCTGTGATGAATGTCGGCTGGATGTAATTACCTTCGCACTTTTCACCGAATATCTCGTCTATCATTTTACCCTTCCCCATTGTATCATCAGCTTCGATGCCCAATTGTTTGCATACATCACGCAACTGATTCTCATCCATATTGGTGATATCAATGCCGGTAAAATCCTTAATGGCGTCAATCATTGTTATTCGTTTGAAAGGAGCCTTAAAACTGATAGTCTGTTCACCGACTTTCACTTCGGTGGTTCCATTCACATCTAAACAAATCTTTTCGAGCATCTTTTCTGTATAGTCCATCATCCAGTTGTAGTCCTTGTAAGAAACATAAATCTCCATACAGGTAAATTCCGGATTATGCGTGCGGTCCATTCCTTCGTTACGGAAGTTCTTAGAGAACTCATATACGCCTTCAAACCCACCCACGATTAGACGCTTCAAATAAAGTTCGTCTGCAACCCGCAGATACAAAGGAATATCCAACGCATTGTGATGAGTCATAAACGGGCGTGCAGCAGCACCTCCGGGAATAGCCTGAAGAATTGGGGTCTCAACTTCCATATATCCTTCTTTGTTGAAGAATTCACGCATAGAGGTGTATACTTTATTGCGTTTGATAAAGATCTCTTTAACTCCATCATTCACTACTAAATCAACATAACGCTGTCTGTATCGAAGTTCTGGATCCTCAAAGGCATCGTATGCAACCCCATCTTTATATTTGACTATTGGAAGAGGCCGAATTGACTTAGACAAAACAGTCAGTTCTTGTGCATGAATACTGATTTCTCCCATTTGAGTGCGAAAGACAAATCCTTTGATTCCAACAAAGTCGCCGATATCCAGAAGTTTTTTGAACACTGTATTGTACATTTCTGTGTCATCATCCTGACACAGATCATCTCTGGACACGTAAACTTGAATACGACCTCTGGAGTCTTGCAGTTCCATGAAAGAAGCCTTTCCCATAATGCGCTTAGACATAAGACGACCGGCAACAGAAACCTGACGAGGCTCTTCATTATCTTTAAATAGTTCCTTTATAGTTGTGGAAAAGTCTGTAGTTGTATATTCTGCAGCTGGATAAGGTTCAATGCCTAATGCGCGCAGCTCATCGAGACTTTTTCTTCGGATAATCTCCTGTTCGCTTAATTCAAGTAAATTCATTTGAATAGTCTGATTTGAAATATTAGGCAAAAGTACAAAACTTCGTACATCCTGCCTCGTTTTTTTATTTTAATTAGGTCTTTAAGAACAAATATAGGAGTTTTCAACGATTCAATAGGAAGAAATACCAGTAGATCTACCCTTTTGATTTTATTTGTATCACCAGAGTTTGTATGAAGGTAACTCAATTCTTTTGCCTCATATTTTGATTTATAGCAAAATAGGATTACTTTTGCACATCTTATTTTTAGATGAAGCAAAATGAAAATACATAGAGAAGGAACAGAAATTATTCTTGCAGTAGGATTAGGATTTTTGGCAATAAACGCACTTTCGTACTTTTATGCCCCAAAAGTTCTGTTTTATGTCGTCTTATTAGCAACCTCAATTCCTTATTGGGCAGTTATAAACTTCTTTCGTTCTCCCTGTCGTCGTTTTCAAGGTGATACAAAGAAAACGGTTGTATCATCGGTAGATGGGAAAGTTGTTGTGGTAGAAGAAGTGCTTGAGGATG
>DATCIB010000220.1:0-3887 GCA_036508045.1 Bacteroidales bacterium | reverse complement strand
ATGTGCACTGGATCGTGTCAGGTGCAAGTCCTTCGTTGCCATACTTCTTGGCAATAACACCCGATAACATCGCTCCTACTGTACGATCAGTATTGCGGATAGTACGGTTGATTTCTATCGGAGTCTGTGTGTCGATGGCAGTCTGGGACAACTGAATCAGTTCGCGGTCCTGCACACGGTCGATCTTATGATCCTGCACTTTTGTACACAACACATCATTGACAGCTGCCTCTTCCGGTACATAAAGCAATTTAGAAAGATCTACTTTTTGCAATTTCGGATGAACATCTGAAGGCTTGAACTCAATCAGTTCGGGGTGCCCGATGATCTCATCCAACTTGGTATAGCCCATCTCTGCTAAGTGCAGACGAACATCTTCAGCCAGGAAATTGAAGAAAGTCACCAGATATTGATAGCGTCCGACAAAGCGTTTACGAAGTTCTTCATCTTGCGTGGCAACTCCCACCGGACAGGTATTCAAATGACATTTACGCATCATGACACATCCGAGTACGATCAGCGCGCTGGTCGCAAAGCCATACTCCTCAGCACCCAACATCGCAGCAATAACGATATCCTTTCCGGTCTTCAGCTGACCATCAGTTTGCACACGGACATTACCACGAAGGTTGTTCATGACCAATGTCTGCTGTACCTCTGCCAATCCGATTTCAGTAGGAAGTCCGGCATGTTTGATCGAACTTGTGGGACTTGCTCCCGTGCCACCTTCACCACCACTGATCAGGATCATATCCGCTTTGGCCTTTGCCACACCTGCGGCAATGGTACCCACTCCACTTTCAGACACCAGTTTGACACTCACCCGTGCATCCGGATTGACGTTTTTCATATCGAAGATAAGCTGAGCAAGATCCTCAATCGAATAAATATCGTGATGCGGAGGAGGAGAAATCAAGGAGATACCCGGTATTGAATGTCGGGTCTTGGCAATGATCTCATCCACTTTGTAGCCGGGCAACTGTCCACCCTCTCCGGGTTTCGCTCCCTGTGCGATCTTGATCTGAATCTCGTCCGCATTCACCAGATATTCCGCAGTGACACCAAAACGACCGGAAGCAATTTGCTTGATCGCACTTCTGCGGTTCAGCCCATCCTCACCGATATGAAAACGTTTCGGATCTTCACCACCCTCACCGGTATTACTCTTGCCACCCACAATATTCATGGCGATAGCCATTGCTTCATGCGCTTCCATACTGATAGAGCCATAAGACATAGCCCCTGTCACAAAGCGTTTTGTAATTTCTGAAGCAGGTTCAACCAATGAGATATCAATAGGTTCTCTCTTTTTTACTCCCATAAAGTCACGAAGGAAAACAGGTGACTCTTTCTCATCCACAAATTTGGTATATTCCTTGAATTTCTTGAAACTGCCCAAACGGGTCGCTATCTGAAGAGAGGATATTGTCTCCGGATTCCAGGCATGGTATTCTCCATCCTTGCGAAATGCATAGAGTCCAAGGTTTGACAGTAGCGTGCTTCCCTCTTCCTGATATGCCTCCTGAAGAGGTAAGATAGATTCCCGGGCGATATCTTCAAGATCAATTCCTTCTATCTTGGAATATGTCCCTTGGAAATAAGCATTCAGTACCGACGAACCGATACCGATAGCCTCAAAGATTTGTGCGCCACGGTAACTCCGTAACGTGGATATACCCATCTTGGACATAATCTTCAGCAAACCGTGATTGATAGATTTGATATAGTTCTTTTCCGCTGTATGAAAATCCAGTTGCAACAAGTGCTTTTTCACCTGATCTTCAATAATGGCAAAAGACATATAGGGGTTGACAGCTGTAGCACCGTAGCCAAACAAAAGAGCGAAGTGCATCACTTCTCTTGGTTCGGCAGTCTCCACGATGATAGCAATCTGCATCCGTTTGCGTTTGTCAATCAGATAATGATGTACCGCAGATACAGCCAACAAAGAAGGAATCGGCGCATGATCTTTATCGACCCCACGATCACTTAGTATGATATAATTGTAGGATTCATCCACCGCTTGTTCCGTTTGCTTGCACAAATCTTCTATCGCTTTCTCCAAACCTTTGGCTCCCTCATTCAGATTGAAGAGCAAAGGCAAGGTCTTCGAACTGAATCCTTTGTAACGAAGATTCTTCAACAAGTCTAATTGCAGGTTACTGATTACCGGCGATTGAAGACGTACCATCTTACAAAGATCCGGCGACGCTTCCAGCAAGTTACTCTCTTGAGCACCGATATACAAACTCAAAGACATCACCAGTTCTTCACGAATGGAGTCGATCGGCGGATTGGTTACCTGTGCAAATAACTGACGGAAATAGTTGAAAAGACGTTGTGGTTTGTTCGAAAGAACAGCCAGAGGAGTATCATTTCCCATGGATGAGATAGGCTCTTTGCCTTCTTCTGCCATCGGCATGATCAACTTCTCGATATCTTCCTTGTGATAACCGAACACTCTGAGTTGTTTCTCATACTGATCCACACCATATTTTACAGTACGTCCGGATGAGATCTGATCCAGGTTGATTCGATTGTTGTCCAACCACTCTTTATAAGGAGCAGCCTTGGCAAGTTTCTCTTTCAACTCCGCATCATAATGAACCTTTCCTGTTTCGGTGTCAATCATCAGCATCTTACCGGGTTGCAAGCGTCCCTTTTCTTTTACCTCTTCCGGCTTGAAAGGAATCACGCCAGCCTCAGAAGCGACTAACATGATATCATTGTTGGTGATCAAATAGCGTGCCGGGCGCAAACCATTACGGTCCAGCATTCCACCGGCATATCGTCCGTCAGAAAACAGAAGAGTCGCAGGACCATCCCACGGTTCCATGATAATACTGTGATATTCATAGAAAGCCTTCAGTTCGGTTGATATCGGATTCTTTGCGTTAAAGCTCTCCGGCACCAGCATGGCAAGTGCATGAGGAAGAGACTTACCTGACATCAGGAAAAACTCCAGCACATTATCCAATGAAGCGCTGTCGCTCATCCCCGGTTGAACAATCGGAAAAAGAGCCGACATGTCACCAAGCACATCTGCCTTAAAAATACTCTCACGGGCTTCCATCCAGTAGCGGTTCCCTTTGATGGTATTGATCTCCCCATTGTGTCCGAGAAGACGGAATGGCTGTGCGAGATCCCAGGTTGGGAATGTATTTGTACTGAAACGGGAATGCACCAGTGCCAAACCAGAGGTAAAGTTTGGATTGGATAAATCCGGGAAATACTCTCTCAACTGTGTAGAGGTAAGCATCCCTTTATATACAATACGTTTGGAAGAAAGAGAGACGATATAAAAACTTCTCTTTTCTGCCAGTGATGACTGGAAGATTGATTTCTCTATTTTCTTTCGTGTGATATAGAGTTTTGTCTCCAACTCATCCTGTGAACTACCACCGGTAATAAACAGTTGCTTAATAAGTGGTTCGTTTGAACGGGAGATCTCTCCCAATATGTCGCTGTTGACAGGAACATCTCTGATGGCAAGTAGTTTGAGCCCTTCTTCTGCAACAACAGTCCGTATCGTCTGAATACAGAACTCTGCTTCCTGCTTCTCATTGGGCAAAAATACCAGACCTGTGCCGTATCTTCCTTTTTCCGGAACGGCTATCCCTTGAAGTAAAATGAATTCATGAGGAATTTGTAATAAAATACCGGCACCGTCACCTGTTTTGTTATCCGAACTTTCGGCGCCACGATGAATCATATTTTCAAGTACTTGTAGACCTTTCTCTACAATTTCATGGGATTTGACTCCGTGTAACTGAGCCAATAATCCTACACCGCAGGCATCATGCTCTGCTTCCGGGGTGTATAATCCTTTTTCTACAGGATATCTTCTTTGCATAATTGTTGTGTTTTGTTATCCCTGACAAAAATAA
>DATCIB010000219.1:0-8201 GCA_036508045.1 Bacteroidales bacterium | reverse complement strand
GCGGACAAACTTCCAGTTCTTCTCCAGCAAATACTCTTTGCGGCTTTGTGCCAGTATGCTTGTGGTAAATGAGAGGCCAAGTACCGCCAGCATTAAAAGTCGTTTTTTCATGGATAATTGGTTTTGTAGTTGATTTGAATTCTTTTTGAAAGGACAAATATAAGTATTTATAGGAAATTAAAAACAACCTCTGTCGGTAATTATTCATTCTATAAGATAAGCGTGCTGCTGTAGGAATTTGATAGCGGCTTCTTGTGTATTAATCCTTGCAATAGTGGGCAAGAAATAAGTCCTTCCAATGACCAGGTAAAATTGTAATTTGTATCTTTGCATCAAATTGAAATACTTGGGACGATGAAACAGATTTTTGATTTTCTGAAGGAGCTTGACGCGAATAATAACAGGGAATGGTTTCAGGATAATAAGAATAAATACCTGGAGGCAAAAGCACTGTTTGAAGAGTTTGTCGGTGAACTGATAAAGGGTATTAGCCGTTTCGACCCGGAGATTTCTGGTGTGGCTGTGAAGGATTGCGTGTTCAGGATCTATCGGGATCTGCGCTTCTCACCGGATAAGAGGCCTTACAAATTATATATGGGCGCTTATATGTGCAAAGGTGGTAAGAGTAGTCCGTATGGCGGTTATTATGTGCACATGCAACCGGGAGAATCATTCTTTGCCGGTGGGGTTTATGATGGTGATCCTAAATTAATAAAGGCGGTGCGAAAAGAGATTTACGGTACTATCGAAGAGTTTAAAGCGATTGTTGAAGAGCCGGAGTTTACACGCTATTATTCTTTGTTTGGGGAGAAACTGAAGAAAGTGCCTGCCGATTTTCCATCTGATTTCCCGGATGGAGAATGGCTTAAGTATAAGCATTATTCTCCGGCGAGTTTTGTAGATGAGGGCTTCTTTGAAGGAAGTGATGTGGTGGAGAGGTGTGTCAAAAGACTGGAACTGCTGCTGCCGATAAACCGTTACCTGAATTATACGGTGGACGAATGGAAGGAAGTGACCGGCAAGATAAAATGATATATAATGACTTAATAAAGGAGATACAACATGTACAACTTTGATTTTTATAATCCTACACGGATTTTCTTTGGTAAAAACAAACTAGAGGTTATTGATAAGAATATTCCGGCTACTGCCAGAGTATTGATAACTTTTGGCGGTGGTAGTGCAAAAAGAAGCGGTCTAATCGATAAGATTAAAACCATTCTTGGCGATAGAGTGGTGGTTGAGTTCGGAGGTATTGAGCCCAATCCACGTTACGAGACTTTGGTAAAGGCTGTGGATATTGTGCGCAGCGAGAAAATAGATTTTATTCTTGCCGTAGGCGGCGGTTCTGTGATTGACGGAACGAAGTTCATAACGCTTGCTTCCAATTACAAAGGTGATCCGAGTGAATTGCTGAAGTTTGGCTTTAGGTCTATTCCTTTGGATGTAGTGAGTAAGGTCGTGCCATTTGGTACGGTATTAACATTGCCTGCTACTGGTTCCGAAATGAATGACGGTGCTGTCATCAGTTATAACCACGGTAAGTTTCCGGTGATGTGCGAACTGGCGTTCCCGAAGTTTTCTGTCTTGGACCCCACGATTACTTTTACCCTTCCAAAGATTCAGGTAGCCAATGGAGTGATTGATGCGTTTATCCATACTGTGGAGCAGTATATCACTTTTCCGGTGGATGCGAAAGTACAGGATCGTCTGGCGGAGGGACTGTTACAAACCTTGATTGAGATTGGCGAAACGACAGTTGCTGAACCTGAAAACTATGATGCCCGTGCTAATCTGGTATGGAGTGCCACCATGGCACTGAATGGAATTATTGGTGCAGGAGTGCCTCAGGATTGGACGACTCACATGATTGGGCATGAAATTACGGCACTGTGTGGAATTGATCATGGTCAGACTTTAGCAATAGTGTACCCTGCACTACTGGATGTGAGACGCGAAAAGAAACGTGCCAAACTGCTTCAATATGCTGATCGTGTATGGCATATCAATAGTGGCAGCGAAGATGAGAAAATTGACCTCGCTATCCTCAAGACGAGAAATTTCTTTGAAAGTCTGGGTATAAAAACTCATCTTTCTGACTATGGAGTTACTGCTGATAAGATAGATACAATTGTTGAGCAGCTTGGCGATCATGGCTTGACAGCTCTTTCGGAGACAGGAGATCTTACTCTGGATATAAGTAGAGCCATTTTGGTGAAGGCATTGTAAATTCGTCTGTTGATTACTTGAGTGGCTTACATAAAATGCCCGGCATAGCTTTCCACTGTGCCGGGCATTTTTGTGCGTATGAGAACTGCTTCCTGCTTTCTCTCAGAGATGATAGTACTTTAGTCTTTTCTAATCATAATGCCTGAGAGTGTGCGACCGGATTTGATTCCGAGCCGCCGGGCGGAGAAGAGTTTCTCTTCGTGCTTCCAGCTACAAAGCCCGGCACATTCCATCTGTGAGTCGGGTATTCCTGCCTGCAGCAATTGCCAGCGGTTTGCTTCCCATAGATCGATGTGATACTTTCCAGCCCCGGCATGCCATTGGGTGATATGTGCCATGGGGAATCCGGCTGTTTTGAATGTATCAAATACTTCAGGACCCACTTCGAATGCTTCTTGTGAGATACCCGGACCAAAGCCGACGATGAGTTCTTCCGGACGGGTACCAAAGAGTGTGCCCATCTTTTGCAAGGCCAGGACGGCAATCTTTTGAACGGTACCCCGCCAACCTGCATGGACTGCAGCTACTATATCATGCTCGCGGTCATACATCAGTATTGGTATACAGTCTGCCGTGGATACACAAACGCAAATACCCGGCAAGGCAGTTATCACACCATCAATACCCTGAAGTTTGGTGTGCTGTTCCTCTTCTGACAGGGCGAGAAAAACGGCGTCGATGTTCAGCAGATTAGTGCTGTGCGTCTGGTACGGGAGTATGAGTCTGTTTTCTTTTATATCCAGGGCATGGCATAAACGACGTCTGTTTTCAGCCACATGTGAGGGATCATCACCTGTGTAGGAAGTGAGGTTAAGAGAGTCATAATTGCCCTTGCTGCAACCTCCGCTGCGGGTGGTTACAAAATGAACAATGCCGGGATATGGCTTTAATAAGTTGTATCCCAACAATGTACAAGTATGTAAGGTTTGCTCTGTCATTCTTATTTCAAGACACCCATCTTGGTGCCGATTTTAATAAAGGCAGCAATGCATTTGTCCAGGTGTTCCTGCTCGTGAGCAGCAGAGATTTGTACGCGGATACGCGCTTTATCTTTTGGCACTACGGGATAATAGAAACCGGTGACATAGATTCCTTCTTTCTGCAGTTCGGCTGCCACATCCTGCGACAGTTTGGCATCGTAGAGCATTACAGCACAGATAGCAGATTGGGTAGGCAGGATATCAAATCCTGCATCTATCATCCGGGTGCGGAAGTATTCTACGTTCTTGACCAGTTTGTCGTGGATAGCATTGCTCTCTTTGAGAATCTTGAAGACCTCGGTACCTGCTGCTGCTACCATCGGAGGAATGGAGTTGGAGAACAAATATGGACGAGAGCGCTGACGCAGCATGTCGATAATCTCTTTGCGACCGGTAGTAAACCCACCGACAGCACCACCAAAGGATTTGCCCAAGGTGCCCGTGTAGATATCCACCCGTCCGTAGGTGTCAAACTTTTCGCTGACACCGTGTCCTGTCTTACCGACCACTCCGGCAGAGTGTGACTCATCGACCATGACCATAGCGTCATATTTCTCTGCAAGGTCACAGATCTTGTCCAAAGGAGCCACATTGCCATCCATGGAGAAAACGCCATCGGTCACAATCAGACGAAAACGTTGTTCCTGAGCATCCTGTAATTGTTTTTCGAGGTCTGCCATGTCAGCATTGGCATACCGGTAGCGCTTTGCTTTACAAAGACGAACTCCGTCGATGATGGAAGCATGATTGAGTGAATCGGAGATAATCGCATCTTCTTCGCCCAACAATGGTTCAAATACACCGCCGTTAGCATCGAAGCAAGCTGCGTAAAGAATGGTGTCTTCCGTCTTGAAGAAATCCGTAATTGCAGCTTCCAGTTCCTTGTGGGTGTCTTGAGTGCCACAGATAAAACGTACGGAGGACATGCCGTAACCCCGTTCGTCCATTGCTTTCTTAGCGGCAGCAATCAGACGGGGATCATTGGATAGCCCCAGGTAATTATTGGCGCAAAAGTTTAGTACTTCTTGTCCGTTTCCCACAGTGATAACAGCTCCCTGAGAAGAGGAGATAATCCGTTCATTTTTAAATAAACCGGCTTCCTGAATAGCAGATAATTCGTCGGTCAGATAGTTCTTAAATTTTCCGTACATATCTCTTAGAGTTTAGAATGTTTTTAAAATGAGTTCAAAATTAGACATTCTTTCGGTGAAAGGGAAATGAGTTGTAAAATAAATTCTCTTTTTGAGAATATTTGATAGAAACATTATCTCATTTGAAGAGGAATAACTAATTTTGCAGCCTGGAAACCCTATCTTATATACATATTGTAGATTTATGAAAAATATCCTTGTAATCGGCTCTACCGGACAGATTGGTTCGGAGTTGACGATGGAACTTCGCAAACGCTATGGAAACGATCATGTGGTGGCAGGCTATATTCCCGGATGTGAACCTAAAGGTGAATTGAAAGAATCCGGACCTGCTGAAATTGTGGATGTAACTTCTAAAGAAAATATTGAGAATTGTGTAATCAAGTACCAGATAGATACGATCTATAATCTGGCTGCTTTGCTTTCAGTAGTTGCTGAAGCAAAACCTTTGCTCGCCTGGAAGATTGGTATCGATGGTTTGTTTAATGTGTTGGAGGTGGCTAAAGATCACAAGTGTGCCGTATTTACACCAAGTTCTATCGGCTCTTTCGGGCCCGCTACTCCAGCTGATAATACCCCTCAGGATACGGTGCAGCGTCCGCTGACCATGTATGGGGTAACCAAAGTAACTACAGAATTACTGAGCGATTATTATTACAATAAATATGGTGTGGATACCCGTGCCGTTCGTTTCCCCGGAATCATCTCCAATGTGACTGCTCCGGGTGGTGGCACAACTGACTACGCAGTTGATATCTATTACGCTGCAGTCAAAGGAGAGAAATTTGTATGTCCGATCCAACAGGGAACATATATGGACATGATGTACATGCCGGATGCTTTGAATGCATGTGTGAAGCTGATGGAGGCTCCTGCTGACAAGTTGATTCACCGTAACGCATTTAACATCGCAGCAATGAGCTTTGAACCGGGCATGATTCTTGCTGCTATTAAAAAGCATATTCCCTCCTTTGAAATGGAATATCAGGTGGATTCGTTGAAGGAGAGGATTGCCAACTCATGGCCAAATTCGTTGTGCGATACTGCTGCGCGTGAGGAGTGGGGATGGGCACCTCAGTATGACCTTGAATCCATGACTGATGACATGCTCAAAGTCTTAGGAGAAAAACTTAAAAATGGACTGCTTTAAAAAAGCGTCCTTTTTTTGTGTTTTAATAGAAATAGAATAATTACCTTCGTGTCAAATATTTTAATTAGTAAAAATGGACGCACCATTCAAGATTTTTTCGGGAACAAATTCCCGCTATGTAGCAGAGAAAATAGCCAAGGGTATGGGTGTTGAGCTCGGTAGCCTGAGTATCACTCACTTTGCTGACGGGGAGTTTTCTGTCTCCTTTGAAGAATCAATACGTGGAATGGAGATTTATCTCGTTCAATCCACATTTCCAAACAGTGACAACCTGATGGAGTTGTTGCTAATGATCGATGCCGCTAAAAGAGCGTCAGCAAAGTCAATATGCGCGGTAATTCCATACTTCGGATGGGCGCGCCAGGATCGTAAAGACAAGCCAAGAGTTGCGATTGGTGCCAAACTGATTGCAGACCTTCTCAGAGTGGCAGGAGTGGAGCGCATCATGACGATGGACTTGCATGCCGATCAGATACAGGGTTTCTTTGATTGTCCGGTGGATCATCTGTATGCTTCCACTATTTTTGCTCCATATATAGCTTCACTGAAGTTGAAAGAACTTGTGATTGCCGCTCCGGACGTGGGCGGTTCGAAAAGAGCTGACTCCTATGCCAAATATTTTGGTGTGCCTATGGTCCTTTGTCACAAATCCAGAATAAAAGCCAATGAGATCTCAAGCATGCGTATCATCGGTGATGTGAAGGGGAAGAACGTGGTACTGATTGATGACATGGTGGATACTGCCGGTACCATCACAAAAGCTGCCGACCTGATGATGTCTAACGGTGCTTTAAGTGTGCGTGCGTTGGCAAGTCATGCAGTAATGAGTGATCCTGCTTCTGAGAGAGTGCAAAACTCTGCTTTGGAGGAGATCGTCTTTACAGACAGTATCCCTTATGCTAACAAATGCAGCAAGGTGAAAGTGCTTTCTGTAGCCGACATGTTTGCGGATACGATCCGTCGTAACAATGAACATGAGTCAATTAGTTCGCAGTACTTGTTTTAGCCTTTTATTAGACTTGATATAGAAAAGGTTCATGTCTTTAGGTCATGAACCTTTTTATTTATTTATATTTGTCGCATTGAACGCTTTATAAAAATGTAAAGACTATGAAAACAGCTTCTTACCTCACTCTTTGCTTTTTCCTTTTCACATTTACAACCTCACGGGCACAGCAGTTGCCTAACCGTACAGAGACGTTGCGCACAGTTGTTTCTGTGAATGATTATTTCATGAATAAATATGCTGATTACTCGGCACCTTCCAATGTGGGAAAAGAACGTCCGAGTCATATATGGACACGAGGCGTGTATTACGAGGGACTGATGGCACTGTATGCTATCTCTCCGCGTCAGGCTTATTATGAGTATGCATCCAAATGGGCGGAGTTTCACAAATGGCGTCCGAATAATGAGAGTGTTACCCGTAATGCAGATGACCAGTGTAGCGGACAAACCTATGTAGATCTCTATCGTATCAGTCCGCAGCCGGAGAAGATCGCAGCCATAAAGAGTTGCATGGAGATGCTGATCAATACCCCGCAGGTAGGCGACTGGACATGGATTGATGCCATTCAGATGGGTATGCCCGTGTTTGCCAAACTAGGTACTACGCTCAATGACACACGCTACTACGATAAGATGTGGAAAATGTACTGTTTTACCCGTAATGATATTGCCGGTCATGGTCTCTACAATAAAAAAGAAGGGTTGTGGTGGAGAGATAAAGATTTTTTGCCTCCCTATACTACTCCTAATGGAAAGAACTGCTATTGGTCGCGTGGCAATGGGTGGGTATATGCCGCATTGGCACGTGTAATTAAGGAGATTCCTTCCGATGAGAAACATCGGGCTGACTATGTAAAGGATTTTATTGCAATGAGCAAGGCTTTGAAGAAGTGCCAGCAACCGGATGGATATTGGTATGCCAGTCTGCATGACGCGGGTGACTTTGGTGGAAAGGAAGTTACCGGTACTTCGCTGTTTGTCTATGGAATGGCGTGGGGTATCAACCAGGGTTTGCTCAAACGTAGCGAATATCTGCCTGTGCTGCTCAAAGCATGGAATGCAATGGCAAAAGAAGCAGTTCATCCCAACGGTTTTCTCGGATATGTGCAAGGTACAGGTAAACAACCAAGCAACAGTCAGCCCGTGACATATGATCGGGTACCCGACTTTGAAGACTTTGGTATTGGGTGCTTTCTCTTGGCAGGTACGGAAGTGTACAAGCTGGAATAGTGCACTCTTGAATTAATAAAGGTATTGTTTATGATAATACTTACAATTGCCAAACATTCTTCGATTTGATAAAAATAAGTACCAATCTGCTGACGGATTATACATAATAAATAGACTGATGATATACAGTTCTTCTCTGTTTTCAAAGATCGTTTTCACGATATGTCTTTTCTTTTTCGTTTTCGATGTGGACGCTTACGATCCTCTGCGCATTGCAAGACCTTGTCCTATTGGTATTACTGATCCTCTTCCCGAAGGATGGCAGTTTAAGGATATAGGCAATATTTCTCCCTCGACAGACTGGTGTTATCTCGCCTCAAAAGGCTTATTTTATATAAAGGCAAACGGAAAACAAATCTATGGAAGTGGAGATGATCAGTGTGCTTTTATCTACTTTCCGACGGATCAGGACCGACAGTTGGTGGTGCGTATTATGGATGGAGAAATGGTAAC
>DATCIB010000218.1:0-2596 GCA_036508045.1 Bacteroidales bacterium | reverse complement strand
CACAAGCGGCATCTTCTATCACAATGCAAACTTACATAAAAAGGGCGAAATATCGGACTGTCAGGAAGAAAGATTCATACCTGTTTTCGGTGCGATCAGATCCGCCATTGTTCTAAAACACCGATTTTGAAGATTCGTATATCTCGAAAATAACAACCTGAAAAGTGCCGAATTTCTTCTAATAGTTTTGGAAAAAACATCAGGTTCCGATGACAAAGATAACCTGATGAAATATATATTTCATCAGGTTGAAATTATTCACGCATACGGATGCATTTTTGAAAACTATAACTCGTTACTTATCAGCAGTATAGGAAAAGTGAAAATCTTCAAAAGTGGCAAAAAACACTCTTTCAACTCCCTATCCGGTTGGATCAGACCTTTTTTCCTTTCAAGCCAAATTGTTCTAAAACACCGATTTTGTACTTTTACCGGATTCTGAGTCTGACGAAAGAAGTACCTTTCAACACTTCGCGAAACTGTACGAAAAGTGACCGATAGCAATCCACCTTTCTTAAACAAGTATAAACGAAAGTAAAATGAGCGTGTATTTAAATTATTGTTGTAATTTTGAAGCTTCATTGACGATAGTCCGATCTTCTTTGCTGTAAGTGAGGAAGGGATGTCATAAGCTTAGACCTCAATAATATTGAATAAACCACTAATAATAAACTATGAGAAAAATTATCTTAGCTCTCAGTCTGTGTTTTCTTGTAACACAAAGCTTTGCATTAAAACCTGTATTACAGGGATTTAATTATGCAGTTGTAAAAGCACCGGTAGGAAATGAATGGGAGTCTCCCGAGAATCTGGCCTTAAACAAGGAACAGCCTCGTGCCTGGTTCTTCTCCTTCGAGAACGTGGAAAGTGCGCGTAAAGTACTGCCGGAAAACTCTGCTTACTGGCAATCATTAAACGGCGAATGGAAGTTCAACTGGGTGAAATCGCCGGACTTACGTCCAAAGAACTTTTACGAAACGACATACGATGACTCTTCCTGGGATAAGATCCCTGTGCCATCCAACTGGAATATCTATGGTATCCAGAAAAATGGTGACCTGAAATATGGTGTGCCTATGTATGTAAACCAACAGGTTATCTTCAAACACAGCGTAAAAGTAGATGACTGGAAAGGTGGCGTTATGCGCACCGCACCGGAAAACTGGACAACCTACAAGTACCCAAACGAAGTTGGCTCATACCGTCGCGAGTTTGAGATCCCTGCAAACTGGGATGGCCGTGAGGTATTCATAAACTTCGAAGGTGTTGACTCCTTCTTCTATTTGTGGATCAATGGACAGTATGTCGGATTTTCCAAGAACTCCCGCAATGCTGCTTGCTTCAATATTACCCAATATCTTCAGAAAGGGAAAAACATTTTAGCTGCTGAGGTATATCGTAATTCAGATGGTTCGTTCCTGGAAGCGCAGGATATGTATCGTCTGCCGGGTATCTTCCGCACGGTAGCTCTCTATTCTACTCCTAAAATACAAGTACGCGACCTGAATGTGATTCCTGATCTGGATGCCAGTTACACGGATGCAACGCTGTCTATCAAAGCGGATATCCGCAATTTGGGCAAGAAGAAGGTAAAAGGCTACAAGATGGTCTATACGCTATACGCCAATGTTCTTTATTTTGATGATACCAAGTTGGTTGAAGGAGTTTCTGCTACAGCTACCGTTGATCTGGTTGATGCAAATCAGACTGTGGAAGCTCAGCAAGCAATCATGAAAGTTCAGAATCCCAATAAATGGTCTGCTGAAAAGCCTTATCGTTACACATTGATTGCTGAGTTGAAAGATGATAAAGGCAAGACGGTGGAAACTGTTTCTACCATCGTTGGCTTCCGTGAAGTGGAAATTAAAGATACGAAAGCAGCGGATGATGAATTTGGTCTGGCCGGTCGCTACTATTATGTGAATGGTAAGACTGTCAAACTGAAAGGTGTGAACCGTCACGAAAGTAATCCTCAAACGGGTCATGTCATTCCTCGTGAGCGGATGAAAGAAGAGGTGATGATCATGAAACGCGCGAACATCAATCAAGTACGTAACTCTCACTATTCGGATGATCCATACTGGTATTATCTCTGTAATAAGTATGGTATCTATCTGGAAGATGAAGCTAATATTGAGTCGCATGAATATTATTATGGAGAAGCTTCTCTTTCACACCCGGTGGAATGGAAAGCTGCTCACGTGGCTCGTGTGATGGAAATGGCTCATAGCAATGTCAATAATCCTTCTATTGTCATCTGGTCGCTGGGTAATGAAGGCGGTCCCGGTAAAAACTTTGTTGCTGCATACGATGCCTTGAAAGCATTTGACTCTTCCCGTCCGGTGCAGTACGAGCGCAATAATGATATTGTAGATATGGGTTCCAACCAGTATCCTTCCATTGGTTGGATGCAAGGTGCTGTAAAGGGTACGTACGATCTGAAGTATCCTTTTCATATTTCAGAATATGCTCACGCCATGGGTAATGCCTGCGGTAACCTGGTTGATTATTGGAAAGCCATCGAATCGACTAACTTCTTCTGTGGAGCAGCTATCTGGGAGTGGATTGATCAGAGCATGATCAACTACGATTCAAT
>DATCIB010000217.1:0-5205 GCA_036508045.1 Bacteroidales bacterium | reverse complement strand
TAAAACTCATTTCGTAACTTAATAAGTAATCCCTTTCGCTCCCATATACTTAGATTACTTCTATCAAAGTCTTCTGCAACTGCAAAAATCTTCTCGGATGTGACAATCCCCGACTCGAAGAAAGCCGATTTAAAATTAGGGTAATTCATCATATTGTACAAAATTATTCGACAAAGATAAATAAAAAATATAACGAATATCGATAGTTTCTCTATTTAAGTTTTTTATACTGATTTAAAGTGTTGTAATTTATTCAATCAACATCTATAGTACTCATTTTTGAGTCATTGTCGGATGAAATAGCCCCGTCATTTCACCTCGATAATTACCCATTTGTAGCATAAATGCTTTAGAGTAAGATATCTTTTCCCTTTCGAATGGTTTTTATTATTCAGGAATAGTGATTTTTACACAGTTTAGTATCACAATTGGATAAGAGAAGCACACTCTTTCTGGCAGATTAATCTTAAATTTGTATCCTTGAGATGACGACTAAATATGAATCAAATGAAAAAAGAACTGTTTTTATCTGTATGGATCTTATGCATGTACAGCTGCTTTACCTTTGCAGCTGAACCGATCACGCCGAATGCTTCCAAAGAAGCAAAAGCCTTGTTAAACTATCTCTATTCTGTCAATGGGAAGCAAACATTGTCCGGACAAATGTGGGCACCATTTGGTAATATGGACGAAATATCAACGGTCTATGAGATTACTGGAAAATATCCTGCAATTCGTGGTCAGGATCTGATCAGCGAGCGTGAAAACAACAATGAGATAAAGCTCGCTATCGAATGGTGGAGGAAGGGAGGCATCCCAACTGTCATGTGGCATTGGGGGGCACCATCTATTGGAGAGGGGTATGAGAATAGTAAAAAAACTATCGATATTGCACGCTGCTTCGAAGAAGGCACACCGGAGAATCTGGCAATGTGGAGTGACCTGAAAAGAGTTGCAGATCATCTCACTGTACTCCGCGATGCCAACGTTCCTGTGCTTTGGCGCCCGATGCATGAATATGATGGAGGTTGGTTCTGGTATGGTAAAGGCACCGGCGAACAATTCATCCGCCTTTGGACTACAATGTACGATTACTTTACGAAAGAGCGCAAACTCAATAATCTGATATGGGTTCTTTGTCATTGTGGTACTCCCAAAGCAGATTGGGACCCAAAAGGATATTACGATCTGGCAGGTGCCGACAATTACGGAAAAGGAATCCAAAGAGATATGTATCTGAAAGTTCAGGCAATCCATGGCACTGACCGGCCGATCCCTTACCATGAATGCGGCACGATCCCTGATCCTGATGAGAGCTTTGCAGAAAACGGAGCTCCATGGAGTTGGTGGATGTTATGGCACACAAGCTTTGTGACAAAGTATGATCGCGCCGAACTGAAACGCATTTATAATCATGAGAAAGTGATTACGCTAGACGAAGTGCCGGACATTATGAAGGAATTTGGAGGAAAGTAGAATTATTACTTCTTATCTTTCAGAGTCTCGCCTTGCAGAGAAAGGATGGCTCTGGGAGTGTAGGAAGTCGGCTCGGGCATCTCATAGACAGATTCTCGCAAGTAAGCACGCAAAGAATTGATATCTTGATATTTATTTAAGATATCTACAGCGATGACTTTGCCGATTGCTATGCGAGGATTCTGTTTGCTCTTATTAAATACTTCATACGGCATCCTGATAAGGCGTACTCTCCAGTTTATAAGTCCCAAGGAGAAAAAGAACCAAGAATTCTTATCCAAAAAGCGGATTGGCACCACAGGCACTTTTGCTTTTTGGATTAGCCGGATAATGCTCTCCTGCCATTCTCGGTCGCGCACGCAACCATCTTTTATACTCAGATCAGAAACAGCACCGGAAGGGAAAAACCCAATCGGGTGACCTTCCTGTAGAGACTCCAAAGTCTTGCGCACTCCATTGATACTTGAAGAAGAGACTCCGTTATCTTTATTCCCTTTAGGACGTACAGAAATAAAGTTTACTTCCATTGGCTTAATCAGCGAAAGAATCTCATTGACCATCACTTTATAATCCGGGCGAATGCCAGCCATTAAGTCAATCAGCATGATACCATCAAGCCCACCGTAAGGATGATTAGAGATGGTGATGAAGGATCCTTCCGGAAGTTCCTTGAGCCGTTCAATATTCCCGATTTGATAGCACACCCCCAAGTCGCTAAGTAAACTTGCAGCAAAATCGGAGCCGTTGTGCCCGTATGACCTCAAGTACAACTTGTTAACCCGATCCATGGCAAGTAGACGCATTGCAAACTTAGCGAGACGATTGCCCATCTTTCCCTTAAAGAGGGGAGAGAACTTTTCGAAATCCGTTATTTCAATTAAATCCTTTGCCAAGTCAGTATCATTTTGTAGATATTAGATATATCCTTTGTTCAACCTAAGAACGTATTTTTTTAAAGATCAAATGTCGCTGGAGATTATAATTAATACAAACGGAAACAATCAGATCCATGATAATACGGCTGAATCCATAACCAATCTTATAATAGGTTGTTATGTAATACGTGCCGGACGCTTTGAGGAGGATACTGTTTATTACAACCAGTATAAATGCAGATAGTTGCTTCTTGAAGGAATATTTGTAACGATATCCTTTCGTATTAAAAGTCCATTTCTTATTAATGAAGAAGTTAACAATAGCACCAACAACCCCACCGATGGCAATAGAGATTGTATAGTGAATGCCAAGGAATTCAGTGCAAAATATCATGATGAGATAGTCAACAGCTCCTCCTATGAAGGAGGATATTTGAGCTTTTGTGAAAACGAATATCTTTTCAAGCATTAGTCTCTTTCATTTTCAGTTCTTTCTCGTTTTTATCTCTTTCGTTACCCATATGAAGCAATTTTCTGGTGTCTATAATATTTGCTATGAATAACATGATACATGCCAAGATACCCGAGTAGATGATAGAATCAGGAATAAGAACCTCCAATATCAGAATCAGAGAAATAACGATTCTCACTTCTGTCGGTCCGAAGAGCCCATTGTCAATGCTGTATTTATCTGTGATTTTGTATCTCAGCAATGCGGTAATCATTTCCCAACCATACATCACAACAAAGATGAAACCCACCAGTCCCCATGAAGAAGAATATGCGACGTAAATGATGTATGCGGCGCCAATCAGAATTGTGGTAAGCCAGTCCACTGTAATATCGAGAGAAAAGCCATACCATTTGCGGGGAGTTTGACGATAGTATGCGATCCGACCGTCCAGTGAATCTCCGAACCAATTTATAAAGAAACCTGGTACGCCGAGCAAAAGTAAGCTTCTATCCACATAAGTTGCTAATAAGAAGCTCATCACGGTAATCAAACTGCCAACAAAGCCAATTCCGGTGAGCATATTAGAACTGATGCAGTCTGGAATGCGCGTGACTAAATAAGCAAGCGCTTTTTGTTCCTGAACCTTCAACAGGTTAGTCCTGTGGCGCCCTTTTGATATAGTAGATAAGACCTCAATAGTTTCTTTTTTCATTTAAAACCAAATTGTAATGGACTGTTTAACTCGAATTCTTATGCAAAATTAGTAAAAGTTTTCTTAACTCGAAAACTACGTGCCAAAATATATTCCATATGAGAAGTTGAACTGCTAAATAAATTACAAAGTGGTTCAAATTGCAATTACTCAAAACAGGCAGTTAGTAAGACTAACTGCCTGTTTTGTTGAAAACGACAATACCGGATTATAAAGCTACTTTTACAGTTTGATTGCCCACCTTCACGAAATACAGAGCCCCGGATGGAAGAGCAAATCGTTGTTCGCCTTCATCGGCATATTTCATCAAAAGCTGAGTCCCGTCACTTGCGTAAATGTTGATGATAGCACCGGGTTCCAAGTTCTTTATCAGGATGTAGTCACCGTCGGTAATGATTACAAAAGAGGCTTCTGTTATGGAAGGCACTGCCAATACATCATCCACAATAGCTCCGAAATCCTTCCAACCACCAGTTGTTTGGTAGGCTACTAAAGAGCCGACTGGTACATGCAAGGTGCAGCCATATTTGGGCACTCCGATAAACACATCGATATTACCAAACATACCAGGATATTCTATATTTATAGGCATTGGATTCATGCAATAGATATGCCTCAGACCTCCACAATCATAAAATCCGTAAAGACCAATAGAATCGACGCTTAAAGGAAGAGTCAAAGAAGCAAGTCCGGAACAACCGCTGAAAGCGTATTCTCCAATCAATGTAACACCCTCAGGAATTGACACACCTGTCAGAGTAGCACAATTGAAGAAAGCGTTATCATTGATTACTGTTACAGTAGAAGGAAGGATGTAGCTGGTTACTGTTCTCCCTATTGGATAACATAAAATGGTATCTATGTTCTTTGTAAACAAGACTCCTTCTTCCGTTGAAAAGTTTTCTGAACTTTCGTCAACAACAATCCCGGTTAATGAGGTGCAGCCTCTGAAAGCAAACGGCCCTATATTACTGACACCTGCAGGAATAGTCATGGAAGTAAGTCCGGTGCAATAATCAAAAGCATAGCCGGAGATTCCCTTTGTCTGTTCATTCAATGTAATGGCGGTATTTTCAGGCATCGTACCTTTGTATTTATAGGCTACTAATCCTGCATAAACCAGACCATCGGGTTGATTGTCAAACCATGGAGTCCCATTTAAAGCATATTCACCAACATAGTTGACACTTGAAGGAATAACAATTGAATCAAGAGCGGAACAACTGGCAAATGCATTTCTTCCAATCGACGTTACACCTTCAGGAATTGTCACAGAATCAAGTACGGCACAACCGGAAAAAGTCCCGCTTGCAATCGCTTTTAGATTCTGCGGAATTGCAATCCTTTTGAGTCCAGTGCAATAAGTAAATGCAGACTCACCAATTTGAGTAACTGTCGACGGGATACTCACTGATTGGAAACCATAACACCCAGAGAAAGCATTATCACCGATAGAGGTTACTCCTTCAGGTATGGTAACAGACAGAAGAGTTCTGCAATCCCTGAAAGCATATGCTCCGATAGATCCCGTAGACGAGATTGTGAGCGATGAAAGCGCATAACACAGAGCAAAAGCACCGGAACCAATCGACGTGACAGTCGAAGGAATTGTGAGTGTTTTCAGACTCCAGTTCCAGTTAAAGGCATTGTCACCAATTGTCAGGAGACCTTCAGGCAGCACCCATGAC
>DATCIB010000216.1:0-5976 GCA_036508045.1 Bacteroidales bacterium | reverse complement strand
CAAAGATCCAGTAAGGGCTGTTGATTGATAAAACCGTTGGAGATAAGCACCGTTCTCACCCCCTTTTTGTGCGCATACTGAGCAATGTCAAACATATATTCGTAATACACGGTCGGTTCGGTATACGTGAATGCAATCAGTTTGGTGCGGTGACCGGTGGCCTGTTGTACCACCTCCACGGGCATCAGTTCGTAGCGGTTTATCTTTAGAGGAGACTCTTGTGATATTTGCCAATTCTGACAGTTGAGGCAGTGAAAGTTACATCCCGGAGTAGCCAGAGAGAAGATTCGCTCTCCCGGCAAGAAATGAAACAGTGGTTTCTTTTCGATAGGGTCGATACTCACCGAGCAAGGGTTGCCATAAGCCGTACTATAAAGCGTCCCTTCGCTATTCACCCTTGTTTTGCAAATCCCCGTCATTCCATCATGGATCACACAGTTGTGCGGACAGAGATGACAGTGCACAATATTCCCTTTCTCTTTTTCCTGATAAAGCGACAGCTTATGCCATTTTCCCGGATTCATCGTTGTATCTATTAGGTTGAACACAAATAGTCTGAGAACATTCATTCCCTCATTCCATGCAAATATATAAAATAACAATGATATTTCTGCTGTATCCATGATAATTCGTTGATAATCAAAGAAAAGATCCATTGAAACGCCTATATTGGAATCGTATATGGAATATCAGCAGGTATTAAACAGCAGGTATTTAATTTATTTACGAGAGTTATTAGCTAATAGCTCATTTCTATTTCTTATTTTTGTTGAAATCTAAAATAATAAAAAGCATGAAAACATTCTTTTGCTCACAAGGGATGAATCAGATCAGAATCCTTTCTCTCACAGCATTGTGTCTGGTCGGATTAGTAAGTTGTGAAAACGATGAAGAAACAAAAGGAGGGGACGGCGAAAAAGTAGTTCTCACCCTGGCAAGTTGGCGCACCGAAGACGTCGCTCAGATGAACCGTATCAACGCCCTTTTCACACAAGAACACCCGAACATAACCATCCAGTTTGAGCCGGTCGTTCCTGAAGTCTATGATAGTGTCACGCTAAGTAATTTTGCCGATGGCAAAGGTGCAGATATCGTGTTACTCCGTTCCTATGATAAAGGAAGCACACTCTACAATCAAGGCTATCTCTATGACCTTACAGATGTAATCCCCAATCTTGATGCGTTCAATCCGACCTATGTAGATGCATGGTCCTCGAACGATGGCGTTACCTACGGAGTACCCTCTGTTGGAGTTACGCAGGGTATTTACTATAACAAGGCTATTTTTGCGCAATACAATCTGACCGAACCTGCTACATGGGATCAGCTAATGACGATCTGCGAAACACTCCGTACCGCCGGTATCACACCTTTTGCACAAGGAGGCGCTGACACCTGGACACTTTACGAAAATATCTATGCCGGCTTGGGCGCCAACTTTTATGGAGGAGAGCTCGGCAGACAGGCATTGATGGAAGGAACAGAAACCGTTACAAATCCCGATTTTGTAGATGCGTTTGTTATGCTGGATAGTTTGACGACCTATTTCCCGGACAATTATATCGACATGGAATATGTAGACTTACGCGCGAAGTTTGCAGAAGGTGACTACGCTATGTTCATCAGCGGATCCTGGGAGATCGCTGTTTTGGAACAAATGGGAGCTGACTCCACAAAGATTGGCTGGTTTGCGGCACCGGTAAAGAATGAAGGTGACAAACTCCAGTACATCTATCACGTGGATGCCGGTATCGGAGTCAATAAAGACACCAAGCATCTGGAAGCTGCCCTTGAATATATCAAATGGGTATCGGGCACAGAATATGCAGAGAATATCATGAAAGAGCTTCCGGGCTTCTTCTCTTATACCCCGGGGGTAACAGTAACACCCACCAATCCGTTGGCAAAGGAAATGTACTCATTGATTGCTACATCTGATCTTACTGTCCGCACTATGTGTCAGGATCTGAGCACGTCAACAGGCTCGGGTGACGCATTGATGGGGGAAGTGCTTCGTGATATGCTGAAGGGTACCTATACTCCTCAGCAAGCAGCAAATTACGTAGAGAGTCAGTTGGAGACCAAGACTACAAGTCGCTTTGGCTACTCGTTAAAGTAATCGATTTTACAAAGAAAAAGCGGCAAACGGAGTCATTCTCCCTTTGCCGCTTTTTTATGTTCACGCACGAACAGTCTGTCAATTACAGTTTCCTGTGTTCACCATCGCAATAAGGTGGATTTTTCGTGCGTTTGCATCCACATAAGAATACTTTACCTGACAGTTCAGGTTTGAAAGCCAACGGAGTAAATTCAGTTCCTTTGTGAGAGCCATCACAAAATGGCTGACCTTTACTTTTTCCACAGCTGCACCAATAATACTCTTTACCGGCTTCCAGTTCAACAGGATAAGGACCTTTCTTTGCAATTTCTGCTTCCATAATTGATGATTATTAAAATGTTACCTCAAGATTTATTTCTTTACTTTCGTAGGAGTCAAATTAATTGGATGATTTGCTCCTAAAGGTATAAAAGAAATTCCAAACAAGCACATTTATTTCACTATTTTCAAATAAAGTCATAAGACTTACTACTGGTGAGTGTCCGCTCAGTTGCCAAGTATCTTGTCCAGCAATTCTAGTGACAACTCATGCGTCGGTGCAAACTTCTTCCCTGCCGCATAGTTGAGTATGCTTTGCATCAATTGGCGGGCAGCCGGACGTTTGTCGGCATCCGTCTCCAGATCCATAGCGCAAACCAACAACTTACCTTTCCCCACCTTTGTTTCGAAGATTGTACCAAGTTTGGCATTTCTGTCGTAGTTATCAATCACCTGAAGGAGTGGGGTAAAGTCCGCAGGAGTGCCATCCAACAAGATCGCTTTCGACCGGTCAGACACATCCGATCCGGCTTGCTCCATATCGAGACAAATCTGTTCCGGTGCCCCCGCCACCCGCAGAGAATTAGCCGCTGTAAAATGTCCCAGCAGATCCGCCCATTGCCAGTTGCTATACTCCTCCGTAGGGAAATCAGCAAAGACGGGATGTTTCGGATTACAAAGAATCCCCATCGTTCCTATCTGATTGAAGAGACGGGTACACCAGAACACTGGCATAAAGCTTCCCGTAATCGCGTTTTTACCCGGCACGGCTTCCGGCAAAGCCCGCAATTCATCCGACAACATCATTCCCTTGTTAAAAGGAATAATACCTTCTTTCGGAGAAGAAAGCAGTAATACATTTTCCCCTTTGGAAAGCGCCTCCTTTGTCGTTTTGTCAAACGAATGTACAATTCTTACATTTTCAGGGATACGGGTAGGAGCGTCTGGATAAACCCAGATCTCCCAACTGTTTGAGGTACCGGCACCACTCACTGTCACAATCAGTTTTTGAGCCTTCGATACACCGGATAATTTTGTTTGTATGCTTCCCAGGCTTGTTGTACGACCTGTCTCCACGCGCTTGCCGGATAAAGCCCCGCTTGCTACAACCTTTCCTTTGACATCCGTCATCTTCCATGAAGGTGAAATATCCATTGCTTGCGCACCATAATGAGCCATTTCAGCCTGCGCTGTAAAAGTCTCTTTCGATGACCAAACCCGTTTGGGCATTCTCAGCAAACAAACCGTAGGCGCGCAAAAACGGCGGAACTCCTCCGGAGTGATCAGACCCTTTGAATCCCAGAAAGCATCCAGCCAACCCACGACAGCAGTACCCTGTCCCGGATAATCACGAGCTTCCAGCACTTGAAAACCTCCATACGGATAGCTCCGCATACTCGCTTCTATCTCATCCTTGTAAAGTAAAACACTCAACTTTCCACTTGCCCGTGCAAAAGCTTCCGCCTGACCGAGCATGTGATGTGCCTCCAAAGACTTCTTGTAACTCTCATAATTCAAAGCTCTCAACGTACCGGTATATTTGCGCACCTCTTTCAGATCAGGATACATACACCACTGACCCACCTCGTGCGCAAAAGTAGGAATCGTCGCGCCGGTGTTCTGAGTGTTGGTGTTTGTTCCGGCAATCCATCCGGGCGAAGAAGACCAGCGGTCCCAATCCGTACGAGGGCCTAAAATGCCCCGCTGCCCAATCTCAAGATAATCACCCGTTTCCTTCGTATTACCTGCTTCACACCGATACAAATGCCGCGAATCTTTCTCCCGGCCCATCTTCGTTAATTCATCCAGCGTCCCGGCCGATTCATTGCCCATGGCCATAAAAGCAAAGGAAGGATGATTACCATAGGCATCCAATACCAGATTCAGCTCATCCTGAATAAACTGATCACGCAACGGGTGAAGACCATAATGAGGAGCATCCATCGTCCATAAAGGCAACTCTATCTGGAAAAAGAACCCCAGTTCGTCACCCGCTTCAAACGCAGCTTCCGGAGGACACCAGGAGTGAAAGCGCATGAAATTAAAACCGTAACTCTGGCAGATACGCAATACACGCAGCCAGGCCTCTTTATCCATCGGAGGATACCCTGTGAGCGGATAGACACATTCGTCCACCGGTCCCCGCATCAAGACAGGTCTGCCATTGAGTACAAACTGCTTTTCCTTTGTTTCCAGTGTTCTCATTCCATAACGAACTACCTTTGTGTCTTTCCAGGCACCCGCAGTCAGATTGACTGAGACAGTTTGCAGGATAGGAGCAAACTCATCCCACGGCTTCTTCTGATCCGAAAAAGGCAATACGAAGACACTCCCTCGTGCAGGCACTTGAAATGACTGAGCGTTTATCTTAGCCGCAACCGGACTTCCCGTCTCATTGCCCACGCTCACCCGCAGGAAAGTAGGGAAGACCTGTACGTTTTTAATCCATACCAGCCCCGTAGCTCTCAGCTCAATTTTTCCAATGATACCATTCCAGTTCCCCTGCGTATCCTCCGTTATGGAATGTCCCCAGGTTCCGATAGGTATCTTATACGTATTGTCGATACAGATAGTAAGGATATGTTTGCCCGGATTTAATACCCCCAAATCATAGATATGCGGAGTACTCAGGCTATTTTGCGAAGCAAGTAAGGTGCCGTCAACCCAGACCGTGCTCTCCCAATGGCAACGTTCCAGAAACAATTCAGTTCGCATCCCTTTCCAGTTCTCCGGAATCTCAATCTCCTTCTGGTACCAGGCTTTTCCCTCGTACTTTATGATCCGGGTAAGCTTTCCCACTGTCGGCTGAGTAGCCTTGATCCCATAACCACCCTGTTCGCAGGATCCCGGTAATTCAATATTCTCAGTCAACAGCGTATTATACCATTTTTCCTTAGTCCCCATTTTATTCTGATCCAGCTTAAACTGCCACTTGCCGGCCAGTGAAATGGAAGATTCAGAAAGAGCCGATGCATCACAGTAAGGCATCGCAGATAATACACACACAAACAAACATAAAATGTTTGATCTAAAGAACCGCTTTTGTTTTTTCATAAGAAGAATAGTTTTAAGGGAAACAACTAAACGGTTCGTTCTCAACCTCAAAGTAGGGCTTATATTCAAAGCCATCCACTCCCCGGATAGTAAAGTGCAAAGGTTTGCCGGATACAGGGATCAGATTACTCAGAAGATTCTCGGCACTTGTCTGTAACCGTGGATCACCTGGCTGACCTTTCGTACTCACATAAGCCATCAATATCGGTCCGTATTCCAAAGCAAACCGTCCAATATAGTCTTTCTCTTCGCCTGTATATTTAGTCATCTTAAATGCCATCGGTAGTGTAAATGAAATTACATCTCCGTTCTTCCACTTTCTGTCCAGCTTCACATACGTTCCGGGATTCCCATCTGCAATCACCTCCCCATTGATGAGAACAGACATTTTCTTAGCAGCCCATGAAGGAATACGTATTCTGATACTGGATTTCTGCGGCTTCTCAGTATTAACTGTCAGTTGCACGGTGGGGTCATACGGAAATTGAGTGGCCATTTGCAAAGACAAAGTACGGGAGTGATTTGTAAACGTGATCGTTGACGAA
>DATCIB010000215.1:0-2035 GCA_036508045.1 Bacteroidales bacterium | reverse complement strand
TTCGTCAACGATCACGTTTACAAATCACTCCCGTACTTTGTCTTTGCAAATGGCCACTCAATTTCCGTATGACCCCACCGTGCAACTGACAGTTAATACTGAGAAGCCGCAGAAATCCAGTATCAGAATACGTATTCCTTCGTGGGCTGCTAAGAAAATGTCTGTTCGTATCAATGGGAAGGTGATTGCAGATGGGAATCCCGGATCGTATGTGACGCTGGACAGAAAATGGAACAACGGAGATGTAATTTCATTTACACTACCGATGGCATTTAAGATGACTAAATATACAGGGGAAGAGAAAGACTATATTGGACGGTTTGCATTGGAATACGGACCAATATTGATGGCTTATGTGAGTACAAAAGGTCAGCCAGGTGATCCACGGTTACAGACAAGTGCCGAGAATCTTCTGAGTAATCTGATCCCTGTATCCGGCAAACCTTTGCATTTTACCATCCGGGGAGTTGATGGCTTTGAATATAAGCCCTACTTTGAGGTTGAGAACGAACCGTTTAGTTGTTTCCCTTAATTGACTTTATTTTGAAAATAGTGAAATAAATGTGCTTGATTGGAATTTCTTTTATACCTTTAGGAGCAAATCATCCAATTAATTTGACTCATAAGAAAGTAAAGAAATAAATCTTGAGGAAACATTTTAATAATCATCAATTATGGAAGCAGAAATTGCAAAGAAAGGTCCTTATCCTGTTGAGCTGGAAGCCGGGAAAGAGTATTATTGGTGCAGCTGTGGAAAAAGTAAAGGTCAGCCATTTTGTGATGGCTCTCACAAAGGAACTGAATTTACTCCGTTGGCTTTCAAACCTGAGCTGTCGGGTAAAGTATTCTTATGTGGATGCAAACGCACGAAAAATCCACCGTATTGCGATGGTGAACACACGAAACTGTAATTGACAATCTGTTCGTGAGTGGACATAAGAAAAGCGGCAAAGGGAGAATGACTCCGTTTGCCGCTTTTGCTTTGTAATGGATTACTTTAACTTATTGAGGATAGTGAATTGAAGTCTTGGTATCCAACTGAATCTCCACATAATTTGCTGCTTGCTGAGGAGTATAGGTACCCTTCAGCATATCACGTAGCACCTCTCCCATCAATGCATCACCCGAGCCGGTTGACGTGCTCAGATCCTGACACATTGTGCGAACTGTAAGATCTGATGTAGCAATCAAAGAGTACATTTCCTTTGCCAGCGGATTGGTTGGTGTTACTGTCACACCCGGGGTATAAGAGAAGAAGCCCGGAAGCTCTTTCATGATATTCTCCGCATATTCTGTGCCCGATACCCATTCGATATATTCAAGGGCAGCTTCCAGATGCTTGGTGTCTTTATTGACTCCGATACCTGCATCCACGTGATAGATGTACTGGAGTTTGTCACCTTCATTCTTTACCGGTGCCGCAAACCAGCCAATCTTTGTGGAGTCTGCTCCCATTTGTTCCAAAACAGCGATCTCCCAGGATCCGCTGATGAACATAGCGTATTCACCTTCTGCAAACTGCGCGCGTAAGTCTTCATATCCCATGTCGATGAAATTGTCCGGGAAATAGGTCGTCAAAGTATCCAGCATAATAAACGCATCTACAAAATCGGTATTTGTAACGGTTTCTGTTCCTTCCATCAGTGCTTGTCTGCCGAGCTCTCCTCCATAAAAGTTGGCACCCAAGCCGGCATAGACATTTTCGTAAAGAGTCCAGGTGTCAGCGCCTCCTTGTGCAAAAGGTGTGATACCGGCGGTACGGAGTGTTTCACAGATCGTCATTAATTCATCCCATGTAGCTGGTTCGGTCAGATTGTATTGCGCAAAAATAGCCTTGTTATAGTAAATACCCTGCGTAACTCCTACTGAGGGCACTCCGTAGGTAACGCCATCGTTCGAGGACCATGCATCTACATAGGTCGGATTGAACGCATCAAGATTGGGGATTACATCTGTAAGGTCATAGAGATAGCCTTGATCGTAGAGTGTGCTTCCTTTATCATAGGAACGGAGTAACACGATATCTGCACCTTTG
>DATCIB010000214.1:0-7397 GCA_036508045.1 Bacteroidales bacterium | reverse complement strand
GTGCAAAAATAGTTGTTTTTTAATTCACCTTACCATGATTCAACGAAATATTCTCTTTTTTGTCTTCCTTTCGATGGCTTTACCTGTCTGTTCTCAAATAAATGATTCCTTTTCTGACGGTAACTTTTCGTCCGGACCCGCGTGGGATGGTACCTCCGAATTGTTTAAAATCAATAGTAAGGATCAGTTGCAATCTGCAGGAGTCGGTTCAGAAAGTTCTTTTCTTTCCACACCGCTGTTGTTGGATCTGAAACAAAATCAGACTAGTTGGACCTTCTACATCAAGCTCTCTTTTAACCCGTCTGATCTCAACTATGCCCGTTCATATCTCTTATCCAACAAACAAAATCTGATCGACCCTTTGAATGGATATTATTTGCAATTTGGAAATGCAAATGATCAGATATGTTTGTATAGAAGTGATAATGGGGTGCCAACTCTTCTGATTGAAGGAGGAGATGCGCGTATGAGCGGAACTCTTAATGCATTTCATATAAAAGTGACCCGATCGAAAGAGGGAACCTGGAGCTTGTCTGTAAAAAGAGCCGAAGACCCGGAGTATTCTACAGAAGGAACTGCAACGGATACCACCTATCGGAGTAAAGGATGGTTTGGCTTTTCTTGTACGTATACCCAATCAAGGAAATCAAACTTTTATATGGATGATATTCTTGTTGACCAAGGAGAGGATGATCCGGTCGATCCGGACGATCCGATAATACCAGATGTGCCTGATGAGAACGAAGACAGTTTAAATTCTGTGTATGGGAAAGTCGTATTTAACGAACTGATGGTCAATCCGTCTGGAGTAAGTGGGTTGCCAGAGGTTGAGTATATAGAACTTTACAATCGTTCAAATGTTTCTGTGAGTCTGCAAGGATGGAGTCTTTTTTATGCAGAGAAAGGGTTTGCAATTCCTGCTTCCGTCATTCCTCCGAAGAGTTATTTGATACTCACAAAAGAGAGTAACAGATCGCTTCTGATTGATTCGGATTGGCCGATTGCTTATTGTATTTCTTTTCCCGCTCTGCTGAATACAGGCAAACTGCTCTACTTGTTGGATAATACCGGCGAACTGATTCAGTGTCTTACTTATTCCGATAAATGGTATAGAAGTACCGAGAAGAAAGCAGGCGGATATTCCCTGGAGTGCATTGATTCAGACAATTTGGGAAATCAGCCTTGTAACTGGATTGGCTCAATTGCTTCTTCAGGAGGTACACCAGGCAAGATAAATTCTGTGGCAGCAGTGCTTGTTGATACGATTACTCCCCATATCAGCAAAGCTACTATGCTTCTTGGCGACGAACTGGAGCTTTCGTTTTCCAAACCGATGTGCTATTCCTCACTCGTAGATGGTTCTAATTATACGATAGATAGTTCAAATTATCAGATTATTGAACTTTATCCGAATTACCCGCAACAAACAACGATGTCTGTCAAACTTAATATTCCACTTTCATCTGATACGGAAACGCTCGTTACTATCGACAGTTTGAGAGATTTGTCAGGATTACTTGTGCCTATGACTCATTTAGTGGCAACCAGTGATACTGTGTTTGTGACGGAAGAGAGGACTGGAGGCGGAGTCGCTTCTCATGAAATGCTTTGGCTGGAACAAAATTACCTCATTCCTTCTTCTCCCGATCGGGAAGGTCATATCACCGTCTTTTATTCTTTTCCAAGTGACGGTTGGAGTGTACGACTTTCAATCTTCAACCTGCAAGGTTTTGAGATGAATAGGATAGAAACAGGGTCATTATCCGCAAAAGAAGGCAGTTTTATTTGGAACGGAAATAGTAATACCGGAAAGGAAGTTGTGCCCGGAATTTATATCTTCCGTGCAGAATGTATTCATCCTACAGGTGAAGCAAGAAGGTATAAAATGTCTGTAATTGTAGGTTCGTAGTGGGATTTAAAACAAAAACGATCAATAATCGGGATGTTTTTTGTTATTTTGCAAAAGATTCTCAAAACAAAAAAGTTTTGACTATTGATAGCTGATGCATAATATTGACTTAACGTTCCCGATAACAGACCCAATACTGATATTTCTTATCGTATTGGCTATCATTCTATTTATTCCGTTGATACTGAATCGTCTTCGGATTCCCTATATCATTGGAATGATACTTGCAGGAACTTTCATTGGTCCTAAGGGCTTGGGGTTACTAATGAGAGATAGTAGTTTTGAGTTATTTGGCAAAGTTGGGTTGATTTATATTTTGTTTCTTCCGGGTATAGAAATGGCATTGGCTGATTTTAGGAAGAACGTAAATAAAAGTATAACTTTTGGTCTTTATACCTTTTCCTCTGCAATGGTTATCGGCACCTTGGTAAGCTATTACGGAATGAAGATGAGTTTCATCTCTTCTGTTTTGCTGGCAAGTATGTATGCGGTTCATACGTTGATAGCCTATCCAATTGCCAGCCGCTTTGGAGTTGTAAAAACCGTATCGGTGAATATTGCTGTTGGGGGAACAGTCGTTACTGACACACTCGCACTTCTCATTCTGGCTGTGATTTCCCGTATGACAAAAGGGGTTGTTGATCCTCATTTCTGGTTTGTTCTTAGTGCTTCGTTTCTATTATTTTCTTCAATAGTCATATTTATTTTCCCGATGATTGCCCGTTGGTTTTTCCGTAGGGTCAGTGATGGCGTCTCGCAATTTGTTTTTGTCCTATTCCTGGTCTTCTTGTCTGCCTTACTGGCTGAGTTTGCTGGAATGGAGCCTATCTTAGGAGCATTCCTCTGTGGTATTGCACTAAATCGTCTGATACCCGCATTTTCTCCTTTAAAGAATCGCCTGGAATTTGTAGGGAATGCACTTTTCATCCCATATTTCTTAATAGGCGTGGGAATGCTTATAGATATAAGAGCTTTTTATCAGGGAACAGATGCATTGGTTGTAGCTGGTACAATGACGATAATCGCAATGATAACCAAGTATGTTGGTGCGTGGATGACACAGAAAACCTTCCATCTGAAAAAGGTTGAACGATCTATGATCTTTGGACTTAGTAATTCACATGCTGCTGTCGCATTGGCCACAGCTATGGTCGGTTACGAAATAGGTTTGTTTGATGAGATGATCCTCAATGGTACGATTGTAATGATACTTGTTTCTTGTACTGTCAGTTCATTTGTCGTTGACAAAGCTTCCCGGAAATTAGCATTGCAAAACGAAGAGCCGGATCTTTTTCATGTGTCTAAAAACTTTCAACGGATTTTGATCCCGATTGCCAACCCTTTGACATTAGAGAATCTGGTTCAATCGGCTTTACTTGTCAGAAACAAGAAATCTAAAGGTGTTATTTATGGATTGAATGTGATAGACGACAATAATGAAGACTCCATGAGATTGGCCCAGGGGCGTAAGCTCCTGGAAGTAGCAGCAAGATTGACTTCTTCCGTTGAGGTGGAGTTAGTCCCGGTAACACGCTATGATTTAAATATTGCGAGTGGAATTTGTCATACAATTAAAGAACGTAATATAACGGATGTGGTAATGGGTTTGCATTACAAGTCAAATCTGGTTGACAGTTTTTACGGACCAAAGATTGAGCGTCTTGTAAAGGAAACAAATGTGCAGTTGTTTATTCTTAAATGCATCAGTCCTATTAATACATTTCAAAGAGTGGTTCTGGTCATACCCCCCAAAGCAGAGTATGAGGCTGGTTTTGAGAAATGGGTCGATACTGTTGCGGAGATTGTACGTCAGTTAAATCTAACGATGCAGGTATATGTAAGTGAAGAAACTCTTGTAAAGCTTCAAGTCTATCTGACGGAAATGAAATATGATTTTCCGGTAGTATATGATATATTGAATAATTGGGATAATTTTTTAATTACTTCAAGAGATATCCGTCGTTCGGACTTCTTCATTGTAATTAACTCCCGGTATTCTTCTGTCTCTTTTGTTCCGGAAATGGAAAAGCTCCCCGTACTATTATCAAAATATTATGCAAATACGAATCTAGCCTTAATTTATCCGGCTCAGTTTGGACTGGAAGCTGAGGCTCCGGATTCATTTGCTGCTCCTTTGCAAACGAGTATGATTCATTCGGGTGATACTCTATTTGGAGTTCGTGATTCGATTAATAGAATATTACATTGGATTAATAGACATTTCTCCTTTAAAGATTAAGACGCCCCTATTTATGTAAAGATAGGTATCAAGAGCTCTATTGTTTTAGGTGTAAAGGACGCTATAACTGTTTTTATTAGAAAGAATTAAATAATACAAGAAATGATACAGGTTACTGGAATAACCAAAAGTTTTGGAACGCTGCAGGTATTAAAAGGTATTGACCTTACTATTGGTGAGAGTGAAATTGTTTCCATTGTTGGACCAAGCGGAGCCGGGAAAACCACGTTACTTCAGATCTTGGGGACGCTTGATAAACCTGATAGCGGACAGATAATTATAAACAACAATGATGTTAAGCTACTGAAAGAGAAAGAGCTAGCTGCTTTCCGTAATAAGCATATCGGTTTTGTTTTTCAATTCCATCAACTTCTTCCTGAGTTTACTGCTGTTGAGAATGTAATGATTCCTGCTTTGATAGCTAACAAGAATCAGAAAACAGCCTTAAAAGAGGCAGAAGAATTGCTCGACTTTTTAGGTCTTAGCGATCGGATGCAACACAAACCCAACCAACTTTCAGGAGGAGAGAAACAGCGTGTTGCTTTTGCCCGGGCTCTGATCAATAAACCGGCAGTTGTGCTTGCAGATGAACCATCCGGAAGTCTTGATACGCGTAATAAAGATGAACTTCATCAGATGATATTCAGACTCAGAGAGACTTTCCATCAAACCTTCGTTATCGTTACTCATGACGAGCATCTCGCTCAGATTACCGACCGGGTTATTCCGATGAAGGACGGACTTATTTTTGCTTCTTAATAGAAGAAAAGAGTTGGATTGTATATTTCTTAAAGAAGACAATATAGATGCAGAGTCCCACAACAGCTCCGATGGCATCTGAAAGAAAGTCTTTCCAGTCACCACTACGTTCCGGGAAGAACTCTCCTTGTAATACCTCGATAAGTCCTCCATATAAGAATGAAAGAATGATGGCCCTTATGCACATCTTAAGGTCTGAATGGCTTTTATTAATCTGCTGTCTGGTGTAATCAAAAGCGACAGCCCAAGCAAAACCGAAAAACATTAATGCATGGACTACCTTGTCCATGTTTTCAATCTTTGCCAGTTCATTATCTTCTGAGGGCTTATAGAAAAGGGTCAGATACAATATTACTGCAGCTATAAACAGTGAAAGTAAGTAATTGAAATAGTATTTCATTTTCTTGGTTGTCTGATAAGTTAAGTGCAAAAGTAAAGTTTTTTTCCTTCTTTCAGGACAAGACGATTCTTTTTGTCTGAAAAAGAATACTTTTGTAGATAGAATAGAATGTTGTTGATTTTGAAAGACATGAATGATGAGTGCACTGAAAGAAGAGAAGCGTGGAAGTTTTGGAAGTAAGATTGGAGTAGTATTAGCCTCTGCCGGTTCCGCTATTGGACTTGGAAACATTTGGAGATTCCCCTATATGACCGGACAGAACGGTGGTGCAGCTTTTATATTAGTTTATTTAGGTTGCGTTTTTCTTTTAGGGTTGCCGGTCATGTTATCCGAGTTTACAATTGGACGCCGTGCTCATTCTAATACCATGCGAGCTTATCTTAAGCTTGCACCCGGTACTAAATGGTATTTGCTTGGAGGAATGGGGGTACTTGCCGGTTTCCTTATACTGGGCTACTATTCTGTAGTCTGTGGTTGGACACTTGAGTATCTTTTTCAATCTGCGGCAGGCAATATGGGCGGCAAGGAGCCAGAAGTATTCAGTGCCATGTTTGCTACCTTTACTGCTTCTCCGTTGCGCCCCTTAATCTGGATGGTCCTTTTTTTGTTGTTAACTCATTTCATTGTTGTAAGGGGTATTAAAAAGGGTATCGAGAATTCTTCCATGATTATGATGCCAATGCTCTTTCTTATAATGTTTGTGCTGATTGGTCGTACTCTAACTCTCTCGGGTGCACACGAAGGGCTGACATATTTGTTTAATCCTGATTTCAGTAAGATAAACTCTTCCGTAGTATTAAGTGCTTTGGGACAGGCTTTCTTCTCATTAAGTCTCGGAATGGGATGCCTTTGCACCTATGCCTCCTATTTTCCTGATAATACAGATATGGTGAAGACCGGAGTGCAAGTAACTGTTCTGGATACTGCTGTGGCCATACTGGCGGGAGTTATCATTTTCCCGGCAGTCTTCACATTTGGTATTGATCCTTCTTCAGGACCTGAGCTCGTGTTTGTTACTCTTCCGAATGTCTTTCAGAATATGGTTGGCGGATATATCTGGGCAATTCTATTCTACATCCTTTTAGCTCTTGCGGCACTTACCTCTACAATATCCATGCATGAGGTTGTGACAGCTTTTTTGCAAGAAGAAAAGAAAATATCCCGAGTTAAAGCAGCTCGGGTTGTCACTATTGGTTGCATCATTATTGGGACCTTCTGCTCGCTATCATTTGGTTTGCTGGGCCATGTGAAAGTATTTGGTCTGGATTTGTTTAACCTTACCGATTATGTTGCATCCAAAGTGATGTTGCCTCTGGGAGGAATGTTTATCTCTATCTTTACCGGGTGGTTTTTGGATAAGAATACTCTTTGGGAAGAACTCTCCAATCACAGCACACTTCGTTTCCATTTATTTAAAGTGTATGTCTTTATTATCCGTTATGTGGCTCCGATTGTTATCGGCTGCATCTTCCTGAAGGAGATTGGGATTATCTGATGAGTAAACAATGGAACGGAAGTTCGATGTTAGGATTCAGTCGCGGGGAACGGGCAGCTATTCTTTTACTTTTGATTCTTATCGCAATCATCATTCTTGTGCGCTATGCTGTACCCGGGAGGGAAGAAGTAATAAATAAAGATCAATTGGTTGTTGCAGACTCGGTGAAGAGTGATTCTGTGTCATTCCGGCATCCATACACATACACAAAGAACAGAAGTTATAAATCTTCTCAGAAAGAGTACAACAAGGTTCAGCAGAATAATAACATCAAGCATGACTCCTCATGGGTAGAATATCCGCAGAAGTATTCAAAAGGAACTGTTCTTAATATTAACATCTCAGATACTCTGCAGTTGATGCGAGTTCCCGGCATTGGTTCTACTTTTGCTAACCGTATAGTTAAATACAGAGATCTTTTGGGGGGCTACCATGACGTAAAGCAATTAAGAGAGCTTTATGGAATGACAGACGAGCGATATGCTTCCTTGGTTTCCTGGTTTAAAGTAGAAAAAGACAGTATCCGCAAGATACAAGTAAACAAAGCGCCCTTCGGCGAACTGCTTAGGCACCCTTATTTATCCATGGAACAGAC
>DATCIB010000213.1:0-5622 GCA_036508045.1 Bacteroidales bacterium | reverse complement strand
GAATAACGTTGAGGTGTATTTTTCATAAAATATCCGGTGCGTGTCTGTCCAAAAGAGAGCAGTGTTCCTGCAACCAATAGTGTGGTCAAGCAGATTCGTTTCATATATATTGCATTCATATTTGTTGTGTATTAATCGATTTAAGATTGAGTATTATTTGAGAGAGATTCCGCCTTTTTTGTACATTTTTATTTTCAGATAAATGGCGTCTCTACTGTTAATCACGTCCTTTGACCCTCCATATGAAGAAATAAGTTGGAACTTCATTCCTCTGGCATCCTGAACTTCTTCAGAGTCAAAGCCACGTTTAACATGTATAGTATCATTTGAAACTAACAAATCAACATCGTCCAACGTATGAATTATAGCATTATTTTCATCTGTAAAACTGATACGCATCTTAGCATCAATAGGTAGTTTGTTGACAATATCGAGTTTTAATCCGGCACTATCTTTCTTGAATAACATGTCAGTAGCATCCTTGTCAAATACATCTTTAATTTCTTCATCAAAAGTAATAGACATGCCTTCGTCAAAACTGAAAGGAATACAAACCGTGTAATTTATTACCGCAGTTGCAGGGAGAGTGATATGATGCTGTAGATTAACATCTGTCGGATCCTTTAACGCAGTAGGGGTAGCAGTAATCTGAAGATTGCCCGGTTTGGTGTCCATCAGTTTGTTGAGATCCAATGGCGTAATTGTTTGGCCGGTTCCGGCAAACTGTGATACGATACCCAGTTTTGTAGATCCTCCTGATACATTCATACTAAAATTGCTAGTCTCAGTTTGAGGAGTCTTGATCGTGTTTTGTGCTGCAATCTGAAGACTCATTTCTGTTGGGATACTTAAGTTTGAAGTTGTAGTTAGCAGGATGTATGGTCTGTAGAATACCAGGTTGTCGCTTGGATTATTAAAGTAATCCCATATAGCCGACATGTCAAAGTTAAAGGGTTCAGAGGCATTCAGATCAATATCGAAGACACCCCAGATATCATCAAATCCCAACGTGCCCACCTCCATATCAATATCAAATCCAATACCGGTGTTGCTACATCCTAAGTTTCCATCACTATGTATTTCGGCAGCGATGTCATAAACAAGACCATTCAAACCAGTGCTGTCGAAAACAGCTTTTGGTATAAGAATACTGTAGTTGTTTTTCTGAGTCATATCGACTGAATTACAAGTAAAGCTCATTCGACCATCAGTTTCTGTAGCGATTGTCACATTAGGATCTGTAGAGTCAAGAATGAGCTGTTTGGGCATTGTAACCTTAATTGTAGCGTAGGAAGCCTTTTCTGAGCCGGTAAAGGTGAAATTTTTCGGATCAATAGTAACGTTCAGTTCGTCTTGGCCATTGGTAAAATGAACACTATCGAGCCGGAGTACATCTGCGCTGGTTTTAAAATCAAAAGAGTTAGATACATTTGGGGCAGAATAATCGCCCTCAGGTATTGAAGGGACATAAATAGAACTCAGATCAACTGAGGTCTTGGACGCAATCGCGTTTTTCAGGTCAATAGTTTCGGTAACATTTACTGTAATCTGTCCATTTTTAAAGAAAGAATAATCTCCGGTCGCACTTGTGTCGATACCATCAATGCCATCAAGCTGATCTCTCATTAAGATGTAGTCGCTGCCGAGGGGCAGTTCGAGGTATTTCGAAAACAATGTAACATCTTTTTCGACGCCTTTTGACAAGTCATAATCATTGTCCACGCAAGCAGTCATCACAAGAGCCAGGCAAATAGCTATTGCTGCTTTCTTTAGATGGATAAGTCGTTTTGTTGTGTCCATACGTGCTAATAAATTTAAGAAGGTTAGTAGACTCGTGGCAAAGATATTGAAATATTCAAACAGTCCATAAAAACAGAGGGAAAACATGAAAGTATTATCAAAAAAAGAGGAATATCCCTTGATTTATAAAATAATATGTGTTTTTTATCGCTATTTTGTTTTAAAACGGTTGAATAATGCGCTATTTACTTAACATTTATTCCACCCTTCTTGAATAACTTGATGCTAATTCCAATGAAATCTTTATTTGTAATAAATTCGTGAGATCCACTATATGTTGTTTTGAGTTGAAACCGCAATCCTCTGGCTGTTTTTACATTTTGCGAGTCAAACTCACGTACTACATCCTTCAGTTGATTCTTTGCCTTTAAATCTACACTTTCTAATGAGTGAATGACCATGCCTTCCTCATCTGTAAAGTGAATGACCATACTTGCATCCACCGGTAGTTGATTATTGATATCCAGTATCAGACCTACACTCCCTTCATTGAAAAGCAGGTCATTCGTCTCTTGATCGAACACATCTTTCAGGTCTTCATCAAAGGAAATACACATTCCTTCATCATAGCAGAACGGAATACATACCATATAGTCAATTGTGCCTTCCGGAAGTTTAGAGATGTGATGCTGCAATGAATGGTCTGATGTGTCTTGCAAGGCAACAGCAGAGGCTGAGATAATCAGTGAATTAGGTTTCGTGTGGAGCAATCCGTTTATGTCCAACGATTCAACATTTTCTTCTGCAAACTGGTACTGCGGTCCCAGCTTTACTGTTGCATCTTTCACGTTTACCTTAAAATCGTTTTGTAAATTCTTATTGACTCCCAGACTGTTTCTGGCATCAATTGTGAAATGCATTTCTGCTGGTATGCTTACGTTAGCAGTACCTTGTAGTAATATATAAGGCTGGTAAAAGACGATGCTATCCTCCTTATTTGAGAAATACTCCCAAATAGACGATAAATCAAAGTCAAAAGTATCTTTTGTCGCAAGATTAAGGTCAAACACCCCCCAGATATCATCGAAACCTAACTTGTCAACCTTCATATTTACGTCAAAACCTACCCCTTCAAGGCATTTTAAGGTTCCGTCACTGTGTATTTCTGCAAGTATTTCATAAGGGAGGTCCTTTAACTCACCGTTAAATATTCCTTTCTTTAAGTAGAGGACTTTGGAGGTTTCCTGGGTAAGACTTGTCTGGTTGAGGCAAATGCTCATACGTCCGTCCTTTTCCGTACCAATGAGCATCTCCTTATCATTTGTTTCGATGAAAAGGCCTTTTGGCATCAAGATCTTGATAGAAGCATAGGAGCCTTTGCCGGTTTTGGAATTGAAAAACTGTTTTGGGGTTACTGTGATAATCAGCGAGTTTTCGCCTTCAGTAAAATGGACACTGTCTAGCCGGAGTACATCATCACTTGTATTGAAGTTGAACTGGTTATTTACTTTTTCTATTGGATAGTTATTTTCAGGGATGAATGGATAGTTGCGGCAAATCTCATATAAAGCATTCAAGTCTATCGTTGTTTGCGAGTTAATCGATTTTGTGAGGTTGATTGATTCGTTGAACTTTATCTTTATTTGCCCATTCTTAAAGAAAGAATATTCCCCTTTCTCATTGGCTATAATGCCTTCCAGATCACCAATCTGATCTTTAATAAAGATAGAGTCACTGCCAAGTGGTACTTCAATATATTTTGAAAACAAGGTGACGTCTTTTTCTATATTTTCTGATAAGTCATATTCTTTGTCGATGCAGGAGGAAAATATTGAAACGAGGCAGGTGTACGCAAGGAATGTATACAGATGTTTGGATCGCGGTATGATATTCATTTACTATTAGATTAGCGTTACTTCAGCAAAATTGTGCCAAAGATATGTAAAAGAATGAATGTGAGGTGGATAAATACTCATTAATATACCAGAGCCGGTAAAAGTCCTTTTTACCGGCTTTGGTTGTATGTATGAATGTTCTTAAACGTTGAAGCGGAAATGCATGATATCGCCATCTTGTACGATATATTCTTTACCTTCTACCCCTAATTTGCCGGCTTCTTTGACTGCTGCTTCTGATTTGTATTGTATGTAGTCATTGTATTTAATAACCTCGGCACGGATAAATCCTTTCTCAAAGTCTGTATGGATTACACCTGCGCACTGTGGAGCCTTGCTCCCTTTGACATACGTCCAGGCCCGAACTTCCGGTTCGCCGGCTGTGATATAGGTTTCCAGATTAAGTAGTTTATAAGCAGCTTTGATCAGTCGGTTGACTCCAGACTCTTCCAGACCGATCTCATTGAGAAACATCTGACGCTCGTCATAAGTCTCGAATTCTGCAATTTCAGACTCTATCTTTGCGGCAACAATCAAGATAACAGCACCCTCTTCTTTTACGGCTTCTCGAATCATTTCGACGTATTTGTTTCCGGTTATGGCACTTGCCTCGTCTACATTACAGACATATAGTACAGGCTTGTTGGTCAACAGGAAAAGTTCCTTTGCAACTTTAAGTTCGTCTTTTGTTTCGAACTGAACAGTCCGCGCAGCTTTTCCTTGTTCCAAAGCTGATTTGTACTTCAAGAGAACTTCTAAAGCTAGTTTGGCTGTTTTATCGCCACCAGTCTGCGCTTGCTTCTGGGTCTTCTGGATGCTTCTGTCAACAGTGTCCAGGTCTTTAATTTGCAACTCATAATCAATAATTTCCTTGTCGCGCAACGGGTTGATCGTACCATCCACGTGAGTTACATTATCGTCATCAAAGCATCGAAGTACATGCAGAATGGCATCTGTCTCGCGAATATTTGCAAGAAACTTGTTGCCCAATCCTTCTCCTTTGCTTGCTCCCTTTACCAACCCGGCAATATCGACAATTTCTACAGTTGTAGGCACGATTCGCTGCGGATGAATTAGTTCGGCAAGTTTATTGAGACGTTCATCAGGTACTGTAATTACTCCCACATTGGGTTCTATTGTACAAAACGGGAAATTTGCCGCTTGTGCTTTCGCATTGGAAAGACAATTGAAAAGAGTCGATTTACCCACGTTTGGTAAGCCAACTATGCCACATTGTAAAGCCATTTATAGTGTTATTTTATTGTTAGCAGGTTATTTAGGTCGCAAAAGTACAAATTCTTTACTGCAACTCAAAGAATTCTCTCAATTATGGGGCGAGATCTTACTCTTTGCAATATGAAAAGCCTGCATCCAAAAGGAAACAGGCATTTCATTTTGTAGGTGAGTCTCTTATTTCAGATCTTCCAAAATCATTTTCAAGACAGCTTGAGCTGAGATTTCTCTGTTAGCAGCTTCCGGGATAACAATCGATTGCGGACTCTCAATAACTTCGTCTGTCACAATCATGTTTCTTCGTACCGGTAGGCAGTGCATGAAATAGGCATTGTTGGTCAGTGCCATCTGACGGGCACTGACTGTCCAACTCATATCTTTACTGATGACCTTTCCGTAATTAGGATCTTCAAATACAGCCCAGTTTTTTGCATAGATGAAGTCAGCTCCTTCAAATGCTTCATCCTGGTTATGTGTCACTTTTGCTTTACCCACAAACTCAGGAGCGAGGTCATATCCTTTAGGATTAGCAATCACAAATTCGTAATCAGTCGCATTCATCCATTCTGCAAACGAGTTTGGTACAGCCTGTGGAAGAGCACGAGGGTGCGGAGCCCAGGTAAGAACAACTTTGGGTCGCTCTTTTGTCTTATACTCTTCAATTGTAATCAGGTCGGCAAAGCTTTGCAAAGGATGACGGGTGGCTGCTTCCATAGAGAAGACAGGGCGACCGGAGTATTTGATAAACTGATTC
>DATCIB010000212.1:0-11237 GCA_036508045.1 Bacteroidales bacterium | reverse complement strand
AAAGCTCCGTAAGCCACATGCCCCCGAACCTTCAACCAATTATTGGTATATGGCACAGAAACATATTCAGGAAAGCCTATCCTAGCCTGAGGTATCGGTCTTGCATTACCGGAATACGTCAAGCCTCCGCTGCTCAATTGTTGATTTTCCATCTCGCTCCAACGTTCTTTGCTCCCCAAGCTTAGTACTAACGCTTGATAATGCAAATCAAGATAGGCTTGTTGTACAATAAAAGAAGAGGTATATTTAGCTGCTGTGGCAAGATCAAAGCCGTATGCATACGTGAAATCCTGTCTACGCTCATACGGGCGAAACAATCCAATTCGCAGATAAGCGTTGTTTTTTTCTATAGAGGAGAGTCCTTGTCGGTTGGAAAGCAGCCAGAAAGGAGTTTGTTCTCCCATAGAGAATGATCCACTACTCTCCACAGAATACTTTAGATCCTTAACTACCTGGCCGTTTACAAACACCGTAATCAAAAGGAAACTGAAGAGTAATATAGGATTTCTAAGCAAATTCATAAACTGTTCTTTATTTCAAACTTTATTTCAAACAATACTTTAAAGGCAAAGATTAAATCAACATTTCTACAATGAGAAAATAGACGCCGCCCAATGTTACTGCTATTTTGCAGATTTATCACCATTCTGGTTTGTGTTTGCCTCCAGGAAATCAGCTTCCGTCTTTTCGGATTTCATTCGTGCGAATTCCTCTTTCAAGGCTTCCAGTTCTTTAGGATTAAGGGTATCCATTATCAATCCATCCATTAATAGTCCATCCATTTCATTGTCGTTTGCTTCTGAAGTTTGCACTACCTGATCCATTATCTCAGATGATCTCTCTTCAAGCTTCTCAACTTCAAGCTTCTCCGCTTGAAGAATTTCTTCCTCAATATTTTCCACCTCAAGCATATTTGAAGCGTCATTCATATCACAAATCGGAAAGGACATGAAAATATAAGGTTTATCTTCTCCTTGTTTCTGTACCACATGATACATGCCACCCATATGTTCGAAGACCAAACGATTCATGTCATTCTGAAGCCCAATTTCATGATTAATCTCATCCATATCTTCGGATAAATAACTCCCATAAATACGAAACAACAGGACTGACTGATTTCCCTTCCGTTCAAGATAGAAAGATATTTTGCGCACCTCCTCACCTTCTCTGCTATTTAATATCTCCGACAACCGTTTTGACATCATTTCCATGTCAATCTGCACATAAGCCTCCTTTAGATCTGTATAGAATGAGATCTGTGATTTATTATCATTCTTCACAACAGTTATATTAATTGCCTCTTCACAGATCGAAACCATATTACAAACAGACAGAGCAAACACTTTTGTACCACTTTCGAGACGGGAAAGTTCAAGTACATCATTAATAAGTCCAAGCAAATAATCAGAATTGTTCTGAATGATTGCTGAATATTTTTGCATACTGACCTCATTCAACTCAGGATTGTCTGCAATTAAATTGGAATATTGGATAACAGTATTTACTGGTTTTTGAACACTGGTATTCATATTCGCAAGGAAATGTTCCTTAACCTGATTTGCTTCTTCCATCTGTTCTGTAGCGAGACGCAATTCCTTTTCGGAGAGTCTGAGTTTTCCTCTTGACCTATAAATCAAGAAAGCGATGAATGCAAGTATTAGAAAAACAAAAAATAGGGTTCCTAATGCGATAAGTTCCATACGGTTCTTCTTCTTCTCCTGAATCATAAGCAACTCGTCAAGCTTATATTTTTCACGCATTTGTTTCATCTGAAGAGCAAAAACACTCGTTTGTATCGAATCTTTCATAGCAATCATTTGCTGATAGATTGGAACAGCAGCTTTTTTGTCTCCTGATAGCGCCAGAATTTCTGCTTTCAGAATCAATGCTTCAGAGTAATCATGCAGAAAACCTCCCTTCACAATATTCAACAACGAATCAGTTGCAATGATTGCATTACTATATCTTCCACTGTAACAATAGTATTCTGCAGCAGCTTTATGATATCTAGCCCGATCATGTGGATTCATATCTTTTTTAAAGAGTTGTGAAGCCTTCTGGAAAGAACTCTGAGCTAGTTCAGATTGGTTCATTCGGATATAATACCTCAGATAGAAACCATCACAATTCATCTTTCTGATATCAATAATTGGATCCATCTGTGCGTTTCCAGATACATATTTCTCAATTAGTCCATCTAACAAGCCCAGATACTTCTTTTGATTTACCGTTTCATTTACTGCATCTAATATTGAGCAAATATGGGTCAATGTTGAAATTTGATCTAAAAGAGGGTCTGTCGATCTTATCTTATTATAACTAATTTTAATCATCTCAAGAGCCTGTTCATTCCTTGATGAATGGAAGTAGGCTTCAGCCAAGATCATATATGCCATCATTTCACCATCTCCAAACTCCAGAGCCTTTGCCTCATCAAGCATTTTTGTTGCCTCATCAATAGCCAGTTCATAATTTTCATTGACAACATATAGATCAATCATACTACGGTACGCAAGAAAGAGCACATCATACCTTTTTATTCTTCGGGCAATAGGGTCAATCCCCTTCATGCAATGCTGTACCATCTCCTGATCATTTTGCATATAGTAAAATTCAAGTCGATGATAGAGCGCAAGAGCCTGATATTCCTCATTCTTTTGAACCAGAGCCTCTTCTAACAACATGCTGGAATAGTTTAGTCCTTTTGTAGAGGCATCATCAATACACACCAGGTTGAAAAGCAGTTCCAGACGTTTGATATCGTGCGGCAAACCTGAAAGAACATTCATCACACTATCCTCTTTAGGGAATGTTTCAGACCGGAGTGGCGAAATAAAACCTATGATGAATAACCACGAACTTATTAAAAATAATTTCACTCTCATTCGCTATTCCTTTCCTGTTGTTCATGTATCGGATGGGTAAAAATAAAACGAGCTCCGGTCAAGTAACCCGGATCAACCCATATTTTTCCACCCAATCGTTCTACAATTAGTCGGCAAATAGCAAGCCCCAAACCACTTCCTTGAGCATACTCGTTGAGTTTGACGAAACGGTCAAAGACCTGGGTTCTTTTTTCTTCAGGAATACCCTTTCCGGTATCGGTTACAGCAAACATCGCAAAACTTGTATCTGAGTCACGTTTCAAAGCGAGCGTGATGGATCCTTCAGTTGTAAACTTAGTCGCATTGACCAGTAAATTAATCAACACTTGCTGCAAGCGATCACTGTCTGTTTGAATCATAAGCTTGCTGTAATGTGAGACAAAAGTCATTTCCACTTGTACATTCGAGCCTTTTTTCACGGTGTCTACCACATCACGGCAAAGTTTAATAGCATCCACAGTTCTGAAATTGAAATGCATCTCATGAGATTCCAGCCGTGATATGTCAAGAACATCATTGATCAATTTATGCAGAAGCTTAGAATTTGCTTTGATCAGTTCAACGCATTGAAGACGGGTTTCTTCGTCTACTTCATCTATGCTGGAAAGAATAGAAGAAAACCCCAATAAAGCATTCAGTGGCGTGCGAATCTCATGTGTCATATTCATCAAAAAGATACTCTTGACCTTGATAGATATTTCCGCCTTTTCTTTTGCTTTGTTCATTCTTTTCTTTGACTGCACAAGCTGTTTAATCTGATGCTTCAAGAACATAATAAATGCAAGAACCAGGAGTAACAAAACGCCCCAGATGAGAATAAGCAGTCGTATCGTTTGGGAGTTTTCCAGACGACTTTGAAATTCAATCCGATCAGCTTGATATTTGGCCCTCAAACCGTCTATCTGACGAATATAACTGTTAAGATTCAAATTCTCCTTATACCTATAAATCTGTTGATAGATTTCGCATGCTTCATCGAGCCTTTCCATTTGTACTAATAGTTCTGCCTTGCCTTGTAACAAGACAAAAAATGAAGATGGGAGGACTTCATTATACTCAATACCAAGCAGATAATTGTACTTATCCAACGCTTGTTCATTCTCACCTTTATCAGTCAGATAAATAAGATTCAGATATTCAACATGATAATCAACACTTTCTATTTGAAGGCTTCTTCCGGTTTTTACAGCCTGATCGCGATACCAGAAAGCTCGCTCCATATTATTAATCTGAGCATTATAGAAAAATGAGTAGTAGTGGCAATAAAACCAAAAGATATTGTCGGTCGATTTAAGGAGTGTTTTGAAATCCTTTAAGTAGTCGCCAGCTTCTTCCGTCTTGTCTACATGAAGGTCACAATAGATAATTTTCATCAACAATGGTTTCAAAAATATCTTTGCTTCAGATATCTCTTTCATTATGTTATATGATTCAATGTAAGATTCCCGTGCTTGAGGTATTAGTCCGGAATACATATATGTATCTCCGATTGCTCTGATAGAAATGGCAATACCTGTCTGATAGTTCTTCGATTGAGCCAGGTTATACATACTCTGTGCTTTTTCGATACCAACATTCATCTGTCCTTTTACAATGTATGCAAGCACTTCCAAACGTTTCAATTCAAAAAGAGCACGTCTGCTTCCGTTATTCTCTAATGTTTTAGTCATTTTACGGGAAAGCGCAAAAACAGAATCGGACGGAATGAAATTCTGTCCATGCACATCAATCTCAATTAAACTCTCAAGTATCTTATCTTCGCTCTCATCTTTAAATTGTGCCTTGGTTGAGAAAGGAACAAAAGACCAAAAAGCCAGAGCAAACACTATTTTACAGATAACAATATGCCGCATATAGAGATGCTAATACGTTCTTTGAATAAATATCCAACCACAAAAATACGAATTTTACTGAATAACAGGACTCAAATGATACTATTTTTATAAAATCATAGGTATACTAATTATTGGGGGGCATCATAACTCTCCATTGTTTGCATATGTATTGAATGGAGAACTCTGATAGAAAGCATATTTCTTCCGTTGTTCAATATCTTTATTTATCTTTACGCAGAAAAATAAAATGATCATATTATGATACTTAATGAAAGAGACTCACGTCACGAGCACGTACTTAACATAGTCAAACAGATGATGACAGCTGCTCGTACAGCCCCCAAAGGTAAAGGTTTTGATATCATCGAGATAGCTATAGTAACGGGAGAAGATGTTTATAAGCTTTCGCTAGAAATGCTCAAGCTCAGCGAAGAGACCGGACTCAAGTTTATGTTGCGCGATGCGGAAAACATTCTTCATTCAGAGGCTGTACTGATCTTGGGAACCAAACAAAAAGTTCATGGTTTAAACTGTGGCCATTGTGGCTTTGCCACCTGCATCTCTAAGCCAAATACAGTTCCTTGTGCAATCAACACGATAGATGTAGGTATTGCAATCGGTTCGGCGTGTGCAACTGCCTCTGACAATCGGGTGGATACACGTGTTATGTTCTCAGCCGGACTGGCTGCTCAACGTCTGGGCTTTCTGTGCGATTGCACTTGTGTGATGTCTATACCTGTCAGTGCTTCATCCAAGAACCCGTTTTTTGACCGTAAGCCCAAAGAAGTTTCTCCTGAGAATCACCATACGGAAATACATTAACTTCTCATCTGAGAATCCACTGCTTGACAGTCAAATGTCTGTTGGTGGAATAGAAACTGACTACATCAATGTCCCAACTAACAGTATACAGAGCTTCTGCCGGATCAGGGAAGACATTTCGTCTCACTGCTGAATACCTCAAACTGATACTCCGCGATCCGCGAACGTATGCTCATATTCTTGCGGTCACATTTACCAACAAGGCTACCAATGAGATGAAGCATAGGATTCTAAGTGACTTGTACGGATTAGCGTACGGCTGTTCATCAGATATTCTTGAGACGTTATTGAAGGAGATATCACTGAGTGAAAAGGAAATCAGGGAACGTGCAAAGGAGACTCTTAGTCGTATATTGCACGATTACAGCCGTTTCAAGGTGGAGACGATTGACAGCTTCTTCCAATCTATTTTACGGTCACTGGCAAAAGAACTTGGCTTAGGTGCATACCTGAACATCATCTTGGATTATCAAGAGGTACTTAGCGACAGCGTGGACCGACTGATTGAATCAACACATTCCAATAAGCTGCTGCTCGATTGGATCAGTAAGTATATTGAGGAACGAATCAGTGAAGGTAGCAACTGGAGGGTAGACAAAGACCTGAAGGATTTCGGAAAGACTATCTTTCTGGAAGTATACCAGGCAAAAGAAAAAGAATTGGCGATAAAGCTCTCTGATAAGGATTACCTGAACAAATACAGGGAAGAGCTTCGCTTACTTGCTGAGAATGCAAAGAAAGAACTGACTGATAAGGCCGAACTGTTCTTCCGTCTCCTTGACAGTAACGGGTTGGTCATTGAAGATTTTTCGTATGGAAAGAGTGGCGTTGCCGGTTACTTTCTGAAGCTTCGCGACGGACAATTTGGTTCGGATCTACTCACTTCCAGAGCAACAAAAGCAATGGAAGATGCAGGAGGATGGTTTAGCAAAGCAAATCTAAAAAACGCTGCATTCCAGTCTCTGGCAAATACAACCCTCATTCAACTGATTAATGAAACAGAAGAGATAAGGGCATACAATTCATTGATTATCAATTCATCTTTGTTATCATTAAGACAGATAAACAACATAGGGCTTCTCTCCGACATCGCAAAAGAAGTACGGTTACTCAACAAGGAAAATAATCGGTTTCTGCTTGCTGATACTGCTTCACTGCTTCATTCCATGCTTGGTAAAAGTGACGCGTCATTCATCTATGAAAAGACAGGTACAGTGCTGAATCATATCATGATCGATGAGTTTCAGGACACCTCTCATATGCAATGGGATAACTTCCGTCCTCTCCTGCTCGAGGGCTTATCTCAAGGATATGAGAGTCTGATCGTAGGTGATGAGAAACAATCTATTTATCGCTGGCGCAACAGTGACTGGCGAATTCTCAATAACATTGAAAAGGAACCACAACTGAAGACGAACGTGGTTTCAAAACAACTTGACACCAACTGGCGTAGTGAGCAGATAGTTGTAGATTTCAACAATGAGCTCTTCAAAGAGGCGCTCGCAATGCTAAACAGCAAGTTTGAGGCGCAATATGAAGAACCTTGCACAGAATTGGTAAGTGCATACTCTGCCATTCATCAGAAATATTCAAAGAAGGAGCGAAAAGGTTTTGCTGAGATTGATTTTCTCTTGCCTACTGAAGAGATTAGTTATGATGAGGTAGTCTGCAGCAAACTTATCAGCAAAGTCGAACTTCTTCAGGAGAAAGGCGTACGTGCAGGTGAGATTGCTATTCTTGTACGCAAGAACAAGTATATCCCCAGCATCGCGGCTTATTTCAGTACCTATAAAGCGAAAGAAGGTAAACCCGGCTATTGCTACGAGATTGTATCTGATGAAGCCTTTCGACTGGACGCTTCCCTGGCTGTTACATTGCTGATTGACAGTATCAGACTGCTTTCAGAGAGTAACAATCCGCTCTTCATCACGCAACTGCTGCTCTCTTGGACAGAGGATGTCAAAGGCGAGATGGATGTATGCCAAAAGATATTGCTCTCCCCCGAAACACTACTTTCACGTTACAAGAAGTATCTTCCGTCTGAGTTTGTACGACGTATGGAGGAACTGCGGAGAATGCCGCTTTACGAACTCTTTGAGGAACTCTCCTTGTTGTTTGAAATAGAGAAAATACCTAATCAGGAGAGTTATCTCTTTACTTTCTTCGACAAGGTTAGCGAGTTTCTGACGGACAACAAATCAGATATCCGCACTTTTCTGGATTATTGGGAAAAGAAGCTGAACAGTGTCACAATTGCCTCAGGTAATGAGGTGCAAGGTATTCGTATCCTCTCCATTCATAAGTCTAAAGGACTGGAGTATCACTCGGTACTGGTTCCTTACTGCGACTGGAAACTAGGCAGCGAGATCATGAATGAAACTGTGTGGTGTTCTCCACAAGAAGCTCCTTATAATGGATTGGACCTGCTGCCCATCCCTTACAACAAGTCGATGCAAGAGTCTGTCTATGCAACTGACCATAAACAGGAGACAATTCAACTCTGGACTGATAGCATGAATCTGCTGTATGTTGCACTCACACGGGCACGTGCCAACCTTATTATCCTTTGCAAAGGTTTGGATCCTAATACAAAGAGTAAGGACAACTTCTCCACGATCTCGGACCTGGTACGGCTTACATTAATCACCGGTGAGAGCGAACTTCTTACGCATGGATACAACGGAGTGGATCAGCATTTTGAAGTAGGTGAGATTGTCTCCGGCAAGGAAAAGGACACAGAGAAGAAAGTAGAGCAAGGCAAGGTCAATAAGTTTGACATCAAACCTGAAACACTGGAAGTACCCTTCCGCTCCTATCCCGGAAAAGGAAAGTTCCGCCAGTCCAACCAATCCAGACTCTTCATCTCTGAAGGGGTGCTGACTACACCGGTCGATCGTATGCTGGACCGAGGCAAACTGCTGCACGAACTATTTGCCACCATTCGCACCAAAAAGGAAGCTATCCCTGCTGTTCAGAAGTTTGTGTCAGATGGACTGATCAAACTTGAAGAAAAAGATGAATACACGAACTACGTTCAGGATGCACTCACTCATCCGATGGTACAGGAATGGTACAGTGGCAAATACAGACTGTTCAACGAGTGTACCATACTTTTCAAAGAGGGAGAAGGAATTGAAGTGCTAAGCAAGCGTCCGGACCGAGTGATGCTGGACGACGGAGCCATGATCGTCGTGGATTTCAAGTTTGGTAAACCGGAAAAGAAATACAACCAACAAGTCGAAATGTATTGTCAGCTTCTCCGTGAGATGGGCTATCAAAACATATCCGGCTATCTCTGGTACGTAGACGAAAAGCGAATCGATGCAATTAACACCGCTCAACTGCTATGACACAAGATACGACCCCACGCTTTCTCCAACTGGTAGCGAATGATCTGTACCGTAAGTTTAACGGTGATCTGGCAGATATCGTTGTGGTCTTCCCAAACAACCGGGCAAGACTCTTTTTCGGTGAGGAACTCTTCCGCACAGGCTCAGGCAAACCAGTGTGGTCTCCGGCTTACATGACTATCAGCGAACTAATCCGCTCTGAGTCGCCGCTGACACTTGCCGATCCGCTCCAGCTCATCAGCAAGCTCTATGAGGTGTATTGCAAAGAAACGGGAATGGAAGAGAGCTTCGATGAGTTTTATTTCTGGGGAGAGATTCTTCTGAATGACTTTGATGATGTCGATAAGAATATGACCGATGCGAAGCAGCTCTTCACCAATGTAGAGGAACTGAATGCGTATGAAAACGACCTTGATTACCTCACTGAAGAACAGAAAGAGGAACTCAAACGCTTCTTCGGTCATTTTGATCCCGAGCATCGTACCGAATTAAAAAACCGCTTCGCTAAGGTGTGGAACAAGTTACTGGCAGTTTACCTGTCATTCCGCCAAGCTTTGTATGATAAAGGGATAGCCTATGAGGGAATGGTTTACAGGGAAGCTGTGGAGAAGCTGCAACGGGAAGGCACAAAAGCGCTTTCCTATGACAAATATGTCTTTGTAGGTTTCAACGTGCTCAATGTAGCAGAGACCCGCTTCTTCAATCTGATGCAAAACTCAGGAAAGGGTCTTTTCTATTGGGATTATGATCTGTATTTCCTGGACAATCCACAACACGAGGCTGCCACCTTCTTGCGCAAGAATCTGGAACTATTTCCGAATCAACTGGGAAGAGAATATTTTGATGTCTTCCGAAAACACGAAAAGACAATCACACTCATCGCTGCTCCGACGGAAAACGGTCAGGCACGCTACCTGCCACAATGGGTGGATGAACTTTCCAAAACGGGCACCTTTGTTCCTTCTCACTCTGCCGTTGTGCTCTGCAATGAAAGCCTGCTATTACCCGTATTACATGCCATTCCGGAAAGTATATCCGACATCAATGTGACCATGGGATTCCCTTTGGCACAGACCCCATTATACGATCTGATTGATTCACTTGTCACGATGCAGACGAAAGGATATGATGCCGCATCCGGCAAATACCGCTATTCGTTCCTGCTTCCTGTGCTGCGTCATTCTTATATCACCAAACTCACGCCCAATGCGTTGCTGCTGGAAAAGAGTTTGACAAAGAAAAACTCTTTCTTCCCAAAGGCTGCGGAGCTGCATACGGATGAGATGCTCAAGCTTCTCTTTACACCGGCAGAGACTTCTGCTTTGCTGGCCGACTATCTTCTGACGATCCTCACACAACTTACTTCCTGCTTCAAGCAATCGGAACCAATCGATAACGAACAACCGGAAGAGGAAGACTTTCTCGGAAAGGAATCACTCTTCAAAGCCTACATACTAATCAATAGTCTGCGCACCCTGATGCAGACAGAAGGCATCGAACTGAAGACTGCGACCTTCATGCGATTGCTGCAACGGATGTTGTCAGTAGCAACCATCCCGTTCAACGGCGAACCAGTGCGCGGATTGCAGATCATGGGTGTACTGGAGACTCGTAACCTCGACTTTGACAATCTGCTGTTACTTTCTGTCAACGAAGGGAAGCTACCCAAGATGGCGAATGAAAACTCGTTCATCCCCTACCTGCTGCGTAAAGCTTTTGGCCTTACTACCATCGAGCATACTAATTCGCTCTATGCGTATTACTTCTTCCGTGTGCTCCAGCGGGCAACACATATCACGCTGATGTACAACACAGCATCAGACGGAATGAATCGCGGCGAGATGAGCCGTTTCCTATTACAGCTGCTTGCAGAAAGCGATTTCCCGGTACGCCAACTGGAAGTACACTCCGTTGTTGCTGCTCCGATGGAAAAGACAATCTCTATTCCCAAGACACAGGAAATAATTGATATTTTGCATCAGAAATATGATATAGACTGTAATCCGAAGGCAAAGATACTATCCCCTTCTGCACTGAATAAACTGATTGACTGTTCGCTGCAATTCTATTTTCACCACATTGCCGGACTGAAGCAGGAAGATGAAGTGACCGAAGAAATTGACAATGCGATGTTCGGCACCATCTTTCATAAAAGTGCCGAACTACTTTACCAAGATATCAAAGCACGCACTGGAGGAATAGTTACAAAAGAATATCTGGAGCTGTACGAAAAGAACCCGATACAGATTGAAACTCTTGTAGCGCGCGCTTTTTCAGACTCGTTCTTCTTGAAAGAGACTCTGCTTGAGGATTATAATGGTCTGCAGCTCATCAACCGTAAA
>DATCIB010000211.1:0-6063 GCA_036508045.1 Bacteroidales bacterium | reverse complement strand
TAGGATTCAGAAGATCCTTTGGGAACGAAAAGTTTGCAGGCGGATTTATTTACGTAGATGAAGGCATTATCAGCAACCTCAGGAGGAGTTTTGCTGTTACAATGAATTTCGCGCAATGCTTTACATCCTGCAAAGACTCCTGACTGAATGGTCGTGAGTCCGGTAGGAAGAGTTACCGAGGTTAGAGAGGTACAACCTGAAAAAGTGCCGGCACTAAGGATGGTTACTTTATTGGGAAGAGTCATGGAAGTCAGTGCTATACAACCGGAAAAAACATTGGGGCCAATAGCTGAGACATTATCTCCAAAAGTAATGGAAGTTAATCGCGTACAAAGCGAGAATGCATTATACTGAATCGTGGTGGCAGACTTTGGAAGTATCACAGAGGTCAGCGATGTACATCCGGATAGAGCGTAATCTGTGATCTTCGAAACACCGGCACCAGACAAATCAATGGAAGTAAGCTTTCCGGAGGATCCGGCCATTGCACGGATATAACGAAAATCGGATTCATCCAGATCACCTGTGAGGATCAGAACGGTATCGCGAAAGGTTTTACCTTTTGGAACTGATGTGGACAGAGTTCCTGCTTTTGCAATATGTATACTGTCCGAAACTCTGATTCGGGCTTGCAGGCTGACACCTAAAATCAACAAAACAAGAAGTGCAATAACTCTATTTTCCATTCTTTCGGAGATTGTTCTCATAATTACAATGCAAAATTAACATTATTTCCCGTACTTCAATCATCAACTAAGGCTAATAATCATTAAGAATAAAATCCTTATACAACTCTTGTAGAATGATATTAAAGAAAAAACGACAATAATAGAACCGATTTGTGTACTTTTGCAGCCATTCTTATATATGAACCGGATGTAGGTTCATAGCATATTTAATCAACATACGATCAACATGAGCTTTAAATTGAAAGTAAACCAGGTCAGAAGAGACATCATGCATGGTTTGACTCAAAACCTGGGCAGTTCGAGCAAAGTAAGGGCTATCGGTGGAAAGAAGATCGAAATCAAACGGATTCTCATTTCCCGACCCAACAGCCGACTAGGTAATCAAATCTTGATTACACCTTTGATACAGGAAGTGTCGGATACTTTTCCGGAATGTAAAATAGATTTGTTTGTAAGAGGTTACGTGGCTGAGATCATCTTCGCGAATTACAAGAACGTTGATCGTATAATCAAGCTGCCCAAGAAGCCTTTTAAAGACTTGGGTAAATACATCAAAGTATGGTTTTCTCTAAGGAAATACAACTATGATATTGTCATCAACGTAGATAAAGTTTCTTCTTCAGGAAGACTTTCAACGTTGATATCCAATGGAAAAATCAAGTTCTTCTGTGATTCTTACAATGACCTGGAGGTGAGATACAACGATTATCTTCACATTGCCAAGTTTCCCGTTTACAATCTCAGAAGTTATCTTACCCAACTAGGATATAAGGAAACAAACAAACCTGTGCCTCCACTGGATCTCAAATTATCCTCAGCCGAACGGACCAAAGGAAAAGAGGTGCTGGACAGTCTGGTTAGTAACACAAAAAAGACGATTGCTATCTATACTTTTGCGACCGGTATTAAGTGCTACTCTGTCGAGTGGTGGATGGAAGTGTATGGAAGACTTAAGTCTGAATTTGGAAAAGAATACAATATCCTTGAAGTCTTGCCGGTGGAGAATGTTTCTCAAATAGGTTTTGATGCTCCCTCCTATTACAGCAAAGATCTGCGTGAAATCGCTGCGGTCATTGCAAATACAGAACTGTTTCTTGGTGCGGATAGTGGCATGATGCATCTTGCCAGTTCGGCGCTGACTCCTGTCGTCGGATTGTTTTCTGTGACGTCAGTGGATAAGTATCAGCCCTATGGTGCCAACAGTGTCGCTATTCATACAGACACAGCCGGTGTGGAGGATATTATTCATGCGATAAGCAAGATTCTGATGCCGCTTTGATCCAAAAAGCAAAAGAGTCAACCGTAGTCAGAGATAAATAATAAAAGAGTCTACAGGAATCAGAGTCAGAAGATAAAAGCAGTACCCTTAATAGGCTGCTACAGAGCGCCCTGATGAATGCATCAACGGGCCTTGATAAAAGTTCCGTTTCACATACGTCAAAAGTCCGTTTCACATCTGTGAAACGGACTTTTGACGTATGTGAAACGGAGCACGGATGCTTATGCGCGGATCCATGCATGAGGACGAAAGGATCGGATCAGTAAAGAGCAAGTACCAGATCTGTATATATACTGATTTATTCTTCCCTTATGTCTTTAAATTCTGCCCAGTCAATCACTTTCTCATAGATCGCTTTAGAGTCTTTCGGCACATATACAACGCAGGTATTCTTGTCGACTCTGGCAAAGACGTTCGAGCCCAATGTTGGCGGTTCGGCTCTCTTGACGTGAATTTCTTTCAGATTGCGGCAAGAGCCGAAAGCATTAAGATCAATCCTTGTGACACTTTCAGAAAGTGTGACGGAAAGAAGATCATTGCAATCACTGAAAGCACCCCACTCAATAGAAGAGACACCTTGAGGTATAATGACAGAAGTCAACCCGGTCATGGAAAAAGTCTGAGGTTTGATAGAAGTAAGACTTTCCGAAAGTATCACTGTGGATAGTTTTTCACAACCCATAAAAGCGGCTTCATCGATCATTTTAATGGTTTTGGGAATGATCACGGAGGTAATCTCTTCGCGCCAAAAAGCATCTTTCGCAATACAGGTCACTGTATAAGTTTTACCATCAGAGATGACATTCTCAGGTATTTCCAGATTGCCGGAAAGGGATTGTGCTGCGGTTTCACCGGAAGAGGATTCTGGCACTGATGGAGCATTGGATAGAGCCCTTTCGGCGGGATTCATCCGTTGATCAGAGCCAAAGGTACGCATAGAGGAGTTTGTTCGCTTTGCTACAGTTGCCGACGTCCCATCATCGTTGATACTATATCTCAGATTATTGCTCCAGATATCAGTTGCCTGCGATGCTACAGCCAATAGCAGACTAAAAGTGAGGATAACGAGCTTTTTCATAAGAATCATTGTTTAAAAGACATCCGATAATCAATTCTCTTACAAGAAGAAGAAGTAGAAGTATATGCTTCATCATTTACAGCCTCCATGTAAGGAGATTGCAAATATAATACTTTTTTCTATCTTCCTGTCATATATCTCATTTATTTTCATGCTGTTTGTTTGGTAAAGCAAATGAAGTTCGAAGGTCTTAATTCTTATCGGGCGGTGCACATAAAGGAATAAAAAATTGTGCTACCTTTGCATCATATACTAATTTGAATGATTGATCAGCTGACGATAGACAGGATTCTGGATGCCGCGAAAATCGTGGATGTGGTGACTGAGTTTGTGACACTGCGCAAGCGTGGTGTCAATTATATCGGACTGTGCCCATTTCACAACGAACGGACACCTTCGTTCAGCGTCTCTCCGACCAAAGGAATCTGCAAGTGTTTTAGCTGTGGGAAAGGGGGAAATGTAATCCATTTCGTGATGGAACATGAACAACTCTCCTACTATGAGGCAGCCAGATGGCTGGCTAAGAAATATGGTATAGAGATCGAGGAACGGGAGTTGACAGATAAAGAAAAAGAAGCACAGTCGGCAAGAGAAAGTATGTTTATCCTCAACAACTTTGCAAAGGAATACTACACGCGTGTGCTTACTGAACACATTGAAGGGAAATCGGTAGGCATGGGGTACTTCAGGGAACGGGGGTTTCGGGAGGATATCATCCGCAAATTCCAGCTCGGATACAGTACTGAGGATCGCGACGCACTGGCACGCGAGGCAATCAAAAGTGGCTTCAAGAAGGATCTGCTGGTGAAGACCGGACTGTGTTCGGAAAACGATCAGGGACAGCTCTTCGACCGCTACCGCGAAAGAGTGATCTTCCCGATATTAAGTTTGTCGGGCAAGGTCGTCGCTTTTGGCGGACGTATATTGAAGAAGAATGACAAACTGGCGAAATATGTCAACTCTCCGGAGTCGGAGGTGTATCACAAGAGTAATGAGCTTTACGGCATTTTCTTTGCCAAACAGGCGATTGTAAAACAGGATCTCTGCTATCTGGTGGAAGGCTACACAGATGTGCTCTCCATGCATCAGGCAGGGGTGGAAAATGTGGTGGCCTCATCGGGCACCGCACTTACCGGCGGACAGATTCGTCTGATCCACCGTTTTACGGATAATATCTGCGTGTTGTATGATGGTGATGCGGCGGGTATCAAGGCTTCTATCCGTGGTATTGACCTGCTGCTGGAAGAAGGGCTGAACGTAAAGGTGGTGCTGCTGCCGGATGGAGAAGATCCTGATTCTTTTGCTCACAAGCAGAGTGCTACCGAATTTACGGACTATCTGAAGAAAAGTCAGACTGACTTTATTCGCTTCAAGACAACTTTATTACTAGAAGAGGCTGGCAAGGATCCGATCCGTCGGGCAGCGTTAATCTCTGATATAGTAAGGAGTATCTCGCTGATTCCGGATCAGATCATCCGTTCGGTGTATGTGAAAGAGTGCAGTCAGATGTTGAAAATCAGCGAGGAACTGTTGCATCGGGAGGTGAATAAGCTAAAGCTAAACCAGATGGAGAAACAACAAAGTTCTGCTGCAAGAGACGCGTCATACACTCCCCTGCTCCCTCCTTCTGAAGAGATGTCACAGCTTCCGGATGATTTTCGTCCTGCCTATATTCCCGGTGAGGAGCTTGCGCCTCAACATCCTACCACGCATTACCGCTATGCTGCCAATGAAAAGGAACTGATACGCGTGATCCTTAAATATGGTGAACTGGAAATGGGAAAAGATGAGGATGAGGAGGGTGCTGTCACTGTGGTACATGTATGCGATTATATCAAGCATCAGATGGAAAGTAACGAACTGGCGTTCGAAAATCCGATGTATCAGCAGATGATGATGGAGGCCTGGCAAGGTGTCTTTGAGAATCCGTCATTCATTTGCATGAAGCATTTCATGTCGCATCAGGATGCGGTGATCAGCCGACTGGCTGCTGATCTGCTGAGTGAGAGATTTGTGCTAAGCAAATATCACGCGCACTTACAAAAGCCCGAATCAAAGGAAATACAGGTTGTCGAACTGGTAAGTCGTGTAACAATGGAATATCTGAGCGAAGTGTTGAACGATCAGATGAAAGAGATTCTCGAGGAGCTAAAACAAAATAAGGGGAATGATCCGGAAAGAGAAGCTGAGCTAATGCGCGAGATGTGCTATGTGAATGAGGTCAAAGCAAAATTGTCCAGAAGTCTCGGCGAACGTATCATACTCAAATAACTGGAGGCGACAGGATGTGCATGCTTTTTGAGAGGATTACAAAAGAAAAGTGTTATCTTTGCGGCTTTAACAGGGGTTATGCAGTTTAAAGTCGAACATACTGATATTCGCTCAAATGCCAGAGCGGGAATCATCACAACGGATCATGGCACAATACATACACCTATCTTCATGCCGGTGGGCACAGGAGGGAGTGTAAAAGGTGTACACCAAACGGAACTAATCAATGACATTCAGGCGGAAATAATCCTGGGAAATACCTATCATCTGTATCTGAGACCGGGTATAGAGATTCTCGAGAAAGCAGGAGGACTGCATAAGTTTAATGGTTTTGATCGTCCAATGCTGACCGACAGTGGTGGGTTTCAGGTCTTCTCTCTGGCGGAAAACCGCAAGTTGAAGGAGGAAGGAGCTGTCTTTCGTTCGCACATCGATGGTTCGAAGCATTTGTTTACTCCGGAGAATGTGATGGATATCCAGCGGAGTATTGGAGCTGATATTATCATGGCTTTTGACGAATGTACACCGGGCGATGCCGATTATGCATACGCAAAGAAATCGATGGAACTGACACACCGTTGGCTAGACCGCTGCGTGAAACGTTTTGACGAGACTGATCCGAAATATGGTTACTCGCAGGCGCTCTTCCCTATCGTGCAAGGTTGTACCTTCACGGATCTGAGAAGAATATCGGCGGAGTATATCGCTTCAAAGAACGCTGAAGGCAATGCCATCGGCGGACTGGC
>DATCIB010000210.1:0-3000 GCA_036508045.1 Bacteroidales bacterium | reverse complement strand
CTATATGATCGACTTTCAGGGAGCTCGTAAAGGTCCACTTCTGTATGACGTGGTTTCTTTTCTCTGGCAGGCAAAGGCACAATTTCCGGACAGACTTCGGGAAGAGTTGTTTGCGGTGTATGAATCATATATGAGAGAGCTGGGGTTAGGAAAGCGCGTTATATATTTACATTTTCTCCCCTATTTTGTGTTGCTCAGACAACTGCAAACGCTGGGTGCGTATGGTTTCAGAGGCTATGGCGAGAGAAAGAGCCATTTTCTGGAGAGTATCCCTTTTGCATTGAAAGAAGTGATGAAGACGCTGGATCATGAAGATCTCCATTCCTTGTATTATCTGAGAGAAGTGATGAAAGCTGTGTGTGAAAAATATAGTGTATAAACAGATGGAACAGAATAATAGTAAACTGATTGTCAGGGTTTTCAGTTTCTCGTACAAACGAGGCATCCCGGAAGATTGCTCCGGCAATGGTGGCGGGTTTGTGTTTGATTGCCGGGCTATTGAGAACCCGGGGCGTTATGATGCGTACAAACAAATCACGGGTCTGGATAAGCCTGTAATCGACTTTCTGGAGGAGAATGGTGAGATCGTTCAATTTATGGATCAGGTGGTTGCATTGGTAGGTCCGTCTGTGGCAAGGTATATGGAACGGGGATTTACCGATCTGATGGTTTCTTTCGGATGTACGGGTGGACAACACAGATCGGTGTATGCTGCTCAACATCTGGCGGAGTATCTGAATGAGAAATTTGGCGTTGAAGTCGTGTTGCGACACAGGGAACAAGAGATCTCTCAACATTTTAATCGCAGAGGTATTTGACATGAAAGCGATGATTTTTGCAGCTGGTATGGGGACTCGGTTAAGACCGTTGACTGACAGGATACCCAAGGCTCTGGTACCGATTGCCGGGGTGCCACTGCTGGAGCATGTGATTGTCAAACTGAAGGTTGCCGGGTTCACCGATATTCTGGTCAACGTGCATCATTTTGCGTCACAGATCACAGAGTTTCTGGAACAAAAAGATAATTTTGGGATTCACATCGAATGCTCGGACGAGACGGACTGTCTGCTTGAGACCGGTGGAGGGATACGTAAAGGGGCGTGGTTCTTTGACGATAACGCTCCCTTTCTCGTACATAATGTGGATATCCTTTCGGATCTTGATTTGGGGGCTTTTTACCGGAACCATCTTGTGCAAAATGCGGCTGCAACGCTTCTGGTCAGCAAACGGGAGACAGCACGGTACCTGTTGTTTGACAAGGATCGTAACTTGAAAGGTTGGATCAATGAGCAAACCGGTGCGTTGAAATCACCGATTGAGGGGTTTGATCCTACGGGATATGAGCGTCTGGCTTTTGGTGGAGTACATATCTTCTCTCCTGCCCTGTTTCCGCTGATGGAGCAGTGGCCGGAACGGTTTCCTATCATTGATTTTTATTTGTCTGTGGCAGATAAGGTATGTATCAAAGGGGATTGCCAACAGTTGAGATGGCTGGATGTGGGTAAACTGGACTCGTTGGATAAAGCCGAAGAGTTTTTCAAATAATAAGAAGAGCGATACACTTTTAATATAAATCTGACGTTTCAGACAGAAGTAGGACTTAATATAGACGGATATGAACTACAGCTTTTTCAAAGTAGCCTGCGCTATTCCTGATATTCGGGTTGCAGACTGTTTCTACAACACCGAAAGGATCGTTGCGATGGCACGGGATGGGGCAAGCCAGGGGGTACAGGCAATCTGCTTTCCTGAATTGTCGATCACCGGATATACGTGCGGTGACTTGTTTAACCAGTCTCTGCTGATTGAAAAATCACTCGATGCTCTGACGAAATTGCTGGACGAGACTGCCGATCTGGATATCATTATCCTGGCAGGCATGCCGCTGCGTGTGGGTGGCAAACTTCTGAATGTGGCTGTAATATGCCAGCAGGGCAGTGTGAAAGGTGTGGTACCGAAAACCTATCTGCCCAATTACAATGAGTTTTATGAAAAACGTTGGTTTGTATCCGCTTTGGATGTCAGTCATACGCATTCTGTTTCGTTGGCCGGCAGTGAGGTTCCGTTTGGTACCCGGCTGCTCTTTGAAGCTGGGAGTTGTACCTTTGCCGTTGAACTGTGTGAAGATCTTTGGGCGACGATACCACCAAGCTCCTTGCATGCGATAGCCGGAGCGACGCTCCTCTTTAACCTCTCTGCAAGCAATGCTTTGGTGGGTAAAACCGAGTATGTACGTTCGCTCGTGCAACAGCAATCGGCACGGTGTCTGGCGGGATATGTGTATTGCTCGTCTGGCTGTGGAGAATCAACCACAGACCTCGTTTTTGCAGGGAATGCTATGATTGCAGAGAGTGGAACGATTATTGCTTCTTCTGAAAGGTTTTCTTTGAAGGAGCAGTTGGTCATATCCGAAATAGATTTCGAACGCCTGACTTTGGAGCGTTCAAAGAACACGACATTCCTGCCTCTACAGCTGGAGGAACCTTCGTACGTAATCCTAAAACTCAGTTTGCCCGAGACGGAGGACAAACCCACCCACAGAGTCATAAACCGCCACCCGTTCATCCCGACTCCGGAATGCATGGACAGTCACTGCCGTGATATTTTCTCGATACAGACTGCCGGACTGATCAAACGGTTGAAGCATACAGGATCCACCAAAGTGGTGATAGGAATCTCCGGGGGATTGGATTCGACATTGGCTCTATTGGTATCCGTGCGGGCTTTTGACCGAATAGGTCTGGATCGTAAAGGCATCCAGGGAATCACAATGCCGGGATTTGGCACGACAGATCGTACCTACACCAACGCACTCAACCTGATGAAGGATCTGGGGGTAACAATGCGTGAGATTTCAATCTCGGAGGCTGTATTGGGGCACTTTAAAGATATTGGTCATGACCCGAAGGTGCTCGATGTGACGTATGAAAACTCACAGGCCCGCGAACGCACACAGATACTCATGGATGTGGCCAATCAATGCAATGGATTGGTGATTGG
>DATCIB010000209.1:0-5300 GCA_036508045.1 Bacteroidales bacterium | reverse complement strand
CTGCACTCCCCACCCGGCACATCATAGATCCAGTAGGTGCGTGCAATCTTAAAAGGAACGTGATTATTCTCTTCGATAAACGAGAGATTCCCTCGTTCGTCTTCAATCTTAGGCAGCTGCAAGATGCTGGCTTTTCGTGTGTTCATGATCTATTAACGGGAAAGCCTCGTGAAATAGTATAAACGAGGCTTTCAACTTTATTTTACTTTGATGTGATCAAATCCTTCTCCATACACACCGATTACAGCACTCTGTGAGATAAAAGCTTTCGGATCGAGATCTTTTACCAATCGGAAAATCGTAGTTGATTCGCGCTTTTTGGCAAGTACAAACATCACTTTTACCCCCTGTCCGGTATAGAGTCCGGTACCATCCAGCACGGTGACTCCACGATGCAGATCTTTATTGATGCGTCGCCCAATATGTTCATACTCCTTCGATACGATGAAGAACTGTACGGACTGACGGGCGCTGTTGACCACCAGATCAAGAACAAAACTACTTATAGCGAGAGTGACAATACCATAGAGCACGTTTTCCCAACGATGAAACACAAAGAAACTGGAAGAGATAATAAAGATATCGAAGAAAAGGATGACCCTTCCCAATGTGATATCCCTGTATTTGTTGACAATTGCCGCAATGATGTCTGTCCCTCCGGTGCTTCCATTAGAGATAAAAGCCAAACCAATACCGGTGCCGCAAAAGAAAGCTCCGATGATGGCTGCCATGAACGGATCAATACTTATGACAAAACCGGGAGAAACATACTTTTGGATCACGGAAGTAAGAAAGGTTAGCATAAAAACGGCAAAGATAGTTTTAAGGCTAAATCTGAAGCCCATAATCTTCAATGCCAGTATCAACAAGAAGGCATTGATGCCAAAATAGACATATTGTACTGCGATAGCATGACTCGAAGCAAAATAGACCAGCGAAGCCACACCTGCCACACCTCCGGTGGTAATATCATTAGGCAGTAAAAACAGAATCCATCCGATGGCATAGCATAGTAATCCGATGGTAATCATGAAGTAGTCGTGCGCTTCACGCATCACTACCTGCCAGGTGGGCAAAGTAAGTCCTTTCATACTCTTAAGTTATTAGAAGACAATATTTACTAGTTTAAGAGGAACAACAATAATCTTTTTCGCCGTTTTACCTTCCATATATTTAGCAGAACCTTCAGCGGCAAGCGCAATCTTTTCAATCTCTGCCTTGTCTGTATCTGCCGGCAAATCGATGGTGAAACGCGTCTTTCCGTTGAATGAGATAGCATAAGTAACCACATCTTCTTTCAGATAATCCTCATTGAAGGATGGCCATTGTGCGTCGCAAACAGTTCCGTTGTGCCCCAAAGCCTCCCACAATTCTTCACTGAGATGAGGCGCAAACGGAGAAAGCATTACGGTCAGATCCTCGAGGATAAGACGTTTATTGCACTTTAGGGAGGACAACTCGTTGACACAGATCATAAATGCACTGATGGCTGTATTGTATGAGAACCCCTCAATGTCACCGGTAATCTTTTTGATCAGTTTGTGTATTGATTTCAATTCCTCTTTGCCGGGAGTTTCATCTGTGACAGCAAACTCATCGCCCTTGTTGGTAAACAAGTTCCACAATTTGCGAAGGAAGCGTGACGCGCCATCGATCCCATTCGTATCCCACGGTTTGGACTGTTCCACCGGACCGAGAAACATCTCATAGATGCGGAGCGTATCGGCACCGTATTTCTCCACAATCATATCCGGATTCACCACGTTGAACATAGACTTGCTCATCTTCTCTACAGCCCATCCACAGATATATTTCCCTTCATCGAGAATGAACTCTGCATTTGCATATTCAGGACGCCATTGTTTGAAAGCCTCCAGATCCAGGATATCATTGGAGACGATATTTACATCCACATGGATCGGAGTCACTTCATACTGGTCTTTCAGTCTCAGAGAGACAAATGTGTTGGAATCTTTGACACGATAGACGAAGTTGCTTCGTCCCTGAATCATTCCCTGATTGATCAGACGCTGGAACGGTTCTTCCTTTACAGACGCCCCGATGTCAAACAGGAATTTGTTCCAGAAACGGGAATAGATCAAGTGACCGGTAGCGTGTTCGGTTCCGCCGACATACAGATCCACATTCTGCCAGTAATTAACCGCATTCTCTGAAACCAGAGCCTCGTTGTTACACGGATCCATGTAGCGCAGGTAATAAGCCGAAGAACCTGCAAACCCAGGCATTGTATTCAGTTCGAGCGGATAGCCTTCCTTTGTGTTCCAGTTTTTGGCGCGCCCCAGTGGAGGTTCGCCTGTTTCAGTCGGCAAGTATTTGTCTATTTCCGGTAGTTCCAGAGGGAGATCGTTCACGTCCATCATCGTTGGCTGTCCGTCTTTGTAGTACACAGGAAACGGTTCGCCCCAATAACGCTGACGGGAAAAGGTCGCGTCGCGCAGACGGAAGTTAATCTTTACCTTACCCAGTCCTTTCTCTTTGATGTATGTTTTTGTCTTGGCAATCGCCTCTTTGATACTCAGTCCATTGAGCACCAGATTGCCTTCAATCTCCTTGCCTGCCATCGGAGAGTTCATCATAAACCCTTCTTTGGCATCAAAGCTCTCTTCGGATACGTCACACCCTACAATCAGTGGGCGGATTTCAAGATTGAAATGTTTTGCAAATGCATAATCACGACTATCGTGAGCAGGCACAGCCATGATTGCTCCTGTGCCATATCCGGCCAATACATAGTCGCTGATCCAAACCGGAATTGCTTCGTTGGTCAGCGGGTTGATAGCATACGAACCAGAGAACACGCCACTGACACTACGGTCGGCGATACGGTCACGTTCTGTACGTTTCTTTGTACGTTCCAGATATGCGTTTACCTCTTTAGCCTGTTCCTTGGTGGTCAGTTGTGCGGTCAGTTCGCTCTCAGGAGCCAGTACCATGAAAGTAACTCCGAAGATTGTATCTGCACGGGTAGTAAATATGGTAAAGCTCAGCTCCGAATCCTTCACTTTGAAATGCATCTCAGCACCTTCGCTCCGTCCGATCCAGTTCTTCTGAGTTTCTTTCAGAGAGTCCGTCCAGTCGATAGTATCCAACCCGTCAAGCAGGCGCTGAGCATAAGCAGAAACACGAAGGCACCACTGACGCATCATCTTTTGTTCGACGGGATAGCCACCGCGCAATGAGAGCCCTTCGACCACCTCATCATTGGCAAGCACGGTGCCCAACTTCCCACACCAGTTGACCATCGTGTTGCCCAGATAAGCAATCCGGTAGTTCATCAAAGTCTCCAGCTTTTGATTTTCCGTCATTACTTTCCATTCGGCAGCCGTAAATTCCAGTTCTTCGGAGCAGGCAGCATGAATGCCATTCGTACCATTGCTCTCCAGTTTCTGTATCAGTGCAGAGATTGGTAGTGCTTTCTTTAGATTGATCTCATAGTAGCTCTCAAACATCCGGATGAAAGCCCATTGTGTCCACTTGTAATAGTTGGGCTCGCAGGTACGGATCTCACGGTCCCAGTCAAAAGAGAAACCAATCTTGTCCAGCTGTTCGCGATAACGGTTGATATTGTTAACGGTCGTAATAGCAGGGTGTTGTCCCGTCTGGATCGCATACTGTTCGGCGGGCAGACCATACGCATCGTATCCCATCGGATTGAGCACATTATAGCCATTCAAACGTTTGTAGCGCGCATAGATATCCGAAGCGATGTATCCGAGAGGGTGTCCCACATGGAGTCCCGCACCGGATGGATACGGAAACATATTCAGCACATAATATTTCTTTTTGGAAGGATCTTCGACTACTTTATAGGTCTTATTTTTCACCCATTCTTTCTGCCATTTCTGTTCAATTTCCCTGAAATTATATTCCATACAGCTCTTATTTTATGAGGATTGTGTCAATCTCGTTTTTTCTAGCGACAAAGTTAGTGAAAGTTTGTGTAAGAAAAGGGTCCGGGAATAATAAATACACGGAAAGGAGCTGTGAGACAAACAGAAAGAGTCCGTAGACCTAACGAACTTCATCCTGATGGTTAATGAAGTTGTCACTCGACAACCCATGAGTCCTCAAGTGACAACCCATGGGTCCTCACTTGACAACCCATGGGTTGTCGAGTGACAACTTCATTAGCAATTGGAGAAGAATGCCGATAAACAGACGGGAGAAAAGGCATAAGGTGTAGGACACTACGGGGTAGCCGGCGGGGACCGACCCGGTGATTACTCCGGTAGATGTCGTGAGGGCTCGAACCATCCGAGAAATACGCAATGGCATCGTTGCAAGGACTCATAGAAAGAGAACAACACAAAAGAGCTATAAGCACAAAATAAATAAATTGATTCTGTATGTCGATGAAAAAGACTATTTTTGTTCCTTCATATATAAGGTATAAACTTCAATTGAATATTATGGATGTAAAGATTATAAACCATTCCCGTCATTCACTACCTGAGTATGCAACGGATCGCTCCGCCGGAGTAGATCTTCGAGCAAATATTGACGTTCCAATCGTTCTCAAACCATTGGAACGTACATTGGTAAAAACGGGGCTCTTTATTGAATTACCGCAAGGATACGAAGCCCAGATTCGTCCAAGAAGCGGATTAGCACTAAAGAAAGGAGTTACTATACTAAACTCTCCCGGAACAATCGACTCAGACTATCGGGGTGAGATAGGGGTTATACTTATCAACCTTTCACAGGAAGAATTTATCATTGAAGACGGAGAACGTATCTGCCAAATGGTAATTGCCGCTCATGAACACGTCAAATGGGTTGAATCTGGTTCGCTTGAAGAGACAGAACGGGGCGCAGGTGGATTTGGCCATACCGGAAAACACTAAAATGAACAAGTATCTGCTCTTTTTTCTGACAACACTACTGGTACTGAATGTATCGGGATGTAAAAGCGTGCAAAAAAGTCGGGGAACGGCAACAACGGGCAGTGCCTCTTCCTCTCAGGTATCAGAAGCTGACAACAGAAAGCTTGATTATATCTTTGAAGAAGCAATAAGATTGAAAAATGGCGGAGATGATGACGCTGCTTTTCAGCTCTTTAGCTATTGCCACACGTTGGACTCAATGAACGCCCCGGTCATGTATGAGCTTTCCACGTATTACTCAGGGTTTTCCGAATACGAGAAAGCCAAATCTCTCTTACTGAAAGCCGTTCGGCTTGACGAAGAGAATAAATGGTATAAGTGGGCATTGGCAAAGATCTGTCTGGAAAAAGGAGATACTGAAACCGGAATACCGATACTTGAGACCTTGATCAGTCA
>DATCIB010000208.1:0-5084 GCA_036508045.1 Bacteroidales bacterium | reverse complement strand
GATTAATGGAAGAATAGAAAGAGGAGTATCTGCCGAACTGGATGCAGAGGCACTGCGGATAATAAGTATCATGCCCAACTGGGAACCCGGTATACAAAACTTTAAGACTGTAAAAGTAAGATATATCCTGCCTGTTACATTTCGGTTAACGTCATATTAAGGCGTATATAATAGACAAGGAGAGGCTGCTTTGAAAAGAGTGGCCTCTCCTTGTCAAAAGATGTTTTAGTAACTAATCAGACATATCCCATCGTTAATACGATTGATTTCATATATTTGTAGTCTGCAAACTGAAAGTCCTGTTGTAAATTTTGTGTGTCTGATAATTCAACGTTTACTATGAAAAAGCTAATCTTCCTCTTCCTGTCCGGACTATTCTTTTTTAGTGCCGCATACAGCCGAACTGTCGATCCAGCCACGGCTAAATCCATAGCAACAGCTTTCTTTGCATCCAGAGTGTCGCAAAGCAGTTTGGCACGCTCCATCGGTTTACCGGCTCAAGAGCTCCAACTCGAGCTGGTCCATCAGGAGTTTGATGACTCCATTACTCCGGCTAATACTTCTCCTTGCTTTTACATTTATAACGTAACAGGAAATCATGGTTTTGTCATTGTTTCAGGCGATGATGCTGTCACTCCGGTGTTGGGCTACGCCTTTGAAGGGAGCTATGATCCGGCCAATGAGTCACCCGCATATACCGCATGGATGAACAACTACAAGAAACAGATCGCGTATATACGCAATGCTCCTTCCGAAGCAGAGGATAACAGTGAGTTCGGAAGTACTTCTGCCAGCACCATCCAGTCTGCAACAGCACTCAAAGAAGTTGCCCCGATGGTAACATCCACCTGGAATCAGGGACGGTATTATGACAGTCAATGTCCGGAGGATGCATACTCAGATTATGGTGGGCGGGCACTGACAGGTTGTGCAGCAACAGCAATGGGACAAGTAATGTATTATCATAAATACCCCGAAGTGAGTGCCGATATCCCGGCCTACTATTGCAAAAACTACGGAGAGATAGCCGCAATTCCTCCCACGACCTACAACTGGTCAGAAATGACGAACAAACTGAGCAAATCGAGCACACAACAACAAGTCGATGCTGTAGGCACACTGCTTTACCATTGTGGTGCGGCGGTCGGAACGAATTATGGTAATGATGGATCTGAGGCATTTTTTGATGATGCGACCTATGCGTTCATTGAGAACTTCCACTATTCTTCTTCCGCTCGATTTGTTATGAAAAACGAGTACAAAGAAACGGAATGGAAGCAGTTAATCCTGAACGAACTCAATAACAACAGGCCTGTCTGTTATGCAGGATATGATGGATTAGGCGGACATGCTTTCGTCTGTGACGGGTATCAGACCGAAGATTATTTACATTTTAACTGGGGGTGGGGCGGCTTTGGTGATGGCTATTTTTATATGGATGCTTTATCCCCAGATGGTTTTTATAACTTTACTGATGAGAATCAGGCTATCATTGGTATTTCACCAGTTGCCATACCTCAGCTTACTTGTAGTAACTATGAACTCATGGATGGATCAGCAGGAGGAACAGGCAATGGAGATGGAATTGCCAATAGCGGAGAAACAATTTCTGTTCGGTTTACGTTGAATAATTCAGGAGATGGTATTGCTTCCGATGTGACCGCCGTTTTATTGTGCGATGATCCAGATGTAATATTGGAGGATGATTCGGCGGGACTGGGTGAAGTGGAACCCAATTCAACAGCTTCATCCCGCTTCCGGTTCAGCATTTCTTCCGATTGCCCCGATAAAGCGGTGACTTTACTGATAAAGATCGAAACTATAGGTGGTACCATTGTGAAAGAGATTACGTTGCCGGTAAGCAAAGAGAGCAGCACGAAAGTGATGGTTGCCGGAACGTTGAACGAGCAGTTCACAACTGCTGAGAAAAGTGCCACCGGGTCTCTGACCTTGACTGGCACACTTGATGCACGTGATTTTAAATCCCTGCGCGACAGTTTTCCGGCGCTCTCTGAACTTGATCTGAGCGGAGCGGAGATTGTGGCTTATACAGGATCAGAAGGTACGGCAGGCGCAGAAGACATTGTTTATCCATCTGGCGTGATTCCTGAAGATGCATTTGCCGGACTTAGCAGTTTGCAGTCCGTCATTCTCCCCGACAGCATTACCTGCATTGATAAAGGAGCCTTTCAGAATTGCACCGGACTGACCTCTATGCTCCTTCCAGATCGAGTGACCTCGATAGCCGACAGTGCCTTTTATTACTGTACCGGATTACTCACGTTGAAGATATCAGACAGTGTGACTACTATCGGTGCTCACGCATTTCACTCTTGCTGGGCATTGCGTAGTGTTGATCTAGGCAGTGGTGTGACATCCATTGGCGACTATGCCTTCTTTTACTGTCAGATGCTCCCTTCCATACAGATGCCCAACAGTGTCAAAACGATTGGCATAGATGCTTTCAGAACCTGTATCGCTATGAAGTCCGTCACCTTTGGTTCCGGACTTACCTCCATTGGCGGTGGCGCATTTTACTCTTGTCTGCAATTAAAGTCCGTCTCTCTTCCCGACAGTGTGGTTTCGATAGGAGATATGGCTTTTGGTCTTTGCTGGGATGTCACCTCCGTGACGATGGGCAGCAAACTCACGATGCTCGGTTCCAATGCATTTAGTCAGTGTTCCTCCGTAAAAGCCTTTGATGTTTCCGAAGATAATAACGCGTTCTGTTCAGAGGATGGTGTTTTGTTTAGCAAAGACAAACGGACTCTGATCGCTTATGCAGCAGCAAGTTCAGCAGTATACGACATTCCTGCCGGCGTAGATTCGATAGGTGATTATGCCTTTTATTTTTGCAATAACCTGACTACTCTTACAATTCCAGAAAGTGTTACTTCAGTTGGAGAGAGGTCCTTTCAGAACTGCACAAGACTATCATCTTTCACCCTTCCGGGCAGTCTTACATCTATTGCAAAGTCAGCCTTTAGGCATTGCAGAGCATTTACAACAGTAGCTATCCCTGCCAATGTAACCTCCATTGACTCTTTGGCATTTAAGTGTTGTAAAGCCTTGACAGAAATTATCGTGTCAGCTGATAGTAGAGATTTTTCTTCCATAGATGGCGTCCTTTTCAGTAAGGACAAACATACACTGCTTGTCTATCCCTGTGCGGGTGCCACCACTTATATCCTACCGGATGGTGTTCATTCGATAGCAGCGAGTGCCTTTGATTCCTGTCTGAATCTTACATCAGTCACGATTCTGGCAGACATCACCTACATAGGTAGTCAGGCATTTTATGGATGTAACGGATTAACTTCGATTCACGCCAACAATATGACGCCTCCTGCCCTTGATAGTGCGGTCTTTCGTGGAGTTAATACGGACGTCTGCACTCTTTATGTACCTATCGGTGCAACTTCCGCCTATTCAGCTGCAGATCAGTGGGGCGACTTTGCAAACATACAGGAAGAGGTAACATCAGTGCCGCAAGCAATGACTGAAGGTCCAACGATCTATAGGAAAGGCGATGTCCTTCTCCTGGAAGGGGTGGAAGCAGGGGTCCTGATTGCAGTCTATACAGAAAACGGCATCTTGTTGCAAACGGTCTTGGCATCTGACAATATTGTCCGTATTCCTCTTCCGGCAGGTCAGACCTATCTGATATCCCTGGATGGCAAGGCAGTGAAGGTTCGTTAGAAACAGGAAAGTAGATCTAATCTAACGCATCTAAATAACAAATAGATTAATAGTATTACTACATACACAAATTTACATCATCTATCATGATTATTCCTATTATGGCAAGAAAAACCAGAAAGATCTTCGGTTATCACTATTTCAAGGTTATATTCTGTCTTGCTTGTCTGGCTATTGTGCCCCGTGACATCTATCCACAAAGTGCCCATGATTTCGTCACACCGCCACTTCAATATAAACCCAGACCCTTGTGGTTTTGGAACAACGTTACTGTTACTCCGGAAGGCATTTCCGAACAGATGCTAAACCTGCGCGACAAATGCGGTTACGGTGGAATGGGTATCCTCCCGTTTGGCTCAAACTTCAAACCAAAGTATCTGGAAGAGGACTACTTTAAGGTGTATGGTGTCGCTCTGGAGAATGCCAAAAAGCTTGGGATGAAACTTTGTCTGTACGACGAATACGGATTCCCCAGTGGTAGTGCAGGTGCTATCAACGGTGATGAGATTCCAAGATTTAAGAATGCATTTCCTGATGCTACTATCCATCGGCTTGATAAATTGGAAGAGATAGTCACCTATCCGGGAGAATATTCCAGAGCATTGCCCGAAGAAACGTTGATGAGCATAGTCGCGATGGATTCACTCACAAACAGGCGGATAGACCTTACAAATAAAGCATCTGAAGGTCGTATTACATGGAAAGTACAACCCGGCACCTGGAAAATAATGATCTTTGTCTGTGTCATTGATGGGGATCCCAATGTCGATTATCTCGATCCTGATGCCGTCGATAAGTTTATAGGCATGGTCCATCAGCAATACTATGACCGGTTTAAAGAGTACTTCGGCACTACGATAGACGGCATCTTTTACGACGAACCAACGATGTATCGCGCTTCCGGACGCATGTGGACACCTCGCTTCAATGAAAAGTTTGAAGATAAGTATGGATTTAGTCCCACAATCTACTATCCCGCACTCTGGTATGATATCGGTGCCAAGACACAGGCAGCCCGCAACAGTCTGTTTGGCTTCCGAACCGAACTTTATGCAAAAGGCTTTATGAAACGATCTCAGGACTGGTGCGACACTCACGGCGGCATCACAGCCACCGGACATCAGGATAATGAAGATATGAAAAACCCCGTCAGCATCTCCGGCGATCTCATGAAATGCTATCAGTATCAGGATATACCCGGCATAGATCGGATCGGAGGAGGAGCCAGCCGTCCCGCAGAGAAGTACTATAAGCTGATCAGTTCGGTGGCCTATAACTGGGACAAACAACTCGTCATGTCTGAGACCTATGGCGATATGGGCAACCTCAGCTGGAAAGAGATCTATGCCATTGCCATGGAGCAATATACCAAAGGGATCAACTAC
>DATCIB010000207.1:0-3722 GCA_036508045.1 Bacteroidales bacterium | reverse complement strand
GAAAGAAAGTAATCCACTGCCGTTTACACTTGCCCAATAACTATTGCTGGAAGAGGAATATTCCAACGAAACCATCTCAAACGGCGTATTGGACGTGACTACGCTCTGGTCATTGGTACAGATTGTAATATTCTTAGCCGTACGATACACAAGCTTTTCATTGACAAGAATCATATCCAAAATGGTACCTGTCTTGAAGGTAGCCCAAGTATTGTCTGATTGTAATGTATAAATGCCTGTCTTAGCTACCAGCAAATGGAACTTAGCATCAAAGTACAACAGCTTATCGCCGGTTTTAGTATCCATTATCTTCCAGTTATGACTATCCAACAGGTTGTCAGACAAGGAAGCTCTATAAATTCCTTTTTCAGAAAGCGCATAGATCTGATTGTCATGCACAATCGTATTCTTTACTTTTACACCGAGAGTATACGTATCGGTAATTTCTTTCTTCTCCATATTGACCACCATTATTCCAAAATCAGTAGATAAGTAGGCATACTTATCATTGAAATAGATGTCATTCACTACTTTGGAAGAAGTCAGGGCTTTATTCATCAGATCGGGAATATTGTACAGGTCAGCTCCGTCAATGACATCTATATCTGAATTAGCATACACAAGGACCAGCAGATTTCTCTTTTCATCATACGCCATCTTTTGTGCAGATATATCACTGATGCCATTCTCACGGGTATAAATCTCCAGATTATTGTCTTGGGTATCATAACTGAATATATTGCCCAGTGATACAGCAAAAACTTTCGGTCCCGCAGGTGTTATTGCTGTTATATCTCCAAAAGCAGGATAACTTTTCCACTCTCCAACGGCCTGTTGAGCAAAGGAAGAAAGTCCTATTAAATAGAGTAAAGAATAGAAAAAGACTCGTTTCATACTCTTGTATTTAGATATTGAATAAGTAACTGGGTTGCCTTGCCACGGTGACTGATTTTGTTCTTCTGCGCACTATCCATCTCAGCAAATGTTTCGGAATAACCTTCGGGACGGAAAAGAGGATCATAACCAAAACCTTCTGAGCCATGACGACTCTCAATAATTTCGCCTTTGACAATCCCCTCAAAATAAGAAACTTTATCCTCCAGTATCAATGCGATGACGGTACGAAATTGTGCTCTTCGGTTACTTTTGTCCTGAAGTTCTTCGAGCAGTTTATCCATATTCTTCTCTGCTCCTCCACCACTATACCGGGCAGAAAAGACTCCGGGTGCATTATTCAATGCTTCAACCTCCAGGCCAGAATCATCAGCGAAACAATCTATCCCATACTTTTCATGGATATAGGCTGCTTTTTGAAGAGCATTTCCTTCAAACGTATCTGCTGTTTCCGGTATCTCGTCCTCACATTGAATATCTTTCAGACTAAGTATTTCAAAGTGATCACCGACAATCTGAGAGATTTCTTCCAGTTTATGTTTGTTGTTAGTCGCAAAGACTATTTTCTTCTTCATTTTCTTTTTATGTCCGGATTAAACGACAAATATACAATATCATACCAAATAAACGGATTGACTGCCGCGGTTATTTCATGGATTACGTATATTTGCGATACAAATTTCTGGGATATGAAACTGTATAATTGGGAGGGACCTGTGGTATCGGTCGTAATCGTTACCTATAATCAGGAAGCATATATTAGTCAGGCGATCGAAAGTGCTCTGACTCAGAAATGCTCATTTCCAATTGAGATCGTGATTGGTGAGGATGGTTCGACAGACAATACCGGCAAAATATGTCAGGACTATGCGCTCCGTTATCCGGAAATAATCCGAGTGACTCGAAATGAAACGAACAAAGGGTTGATGAACAATTACTTTGATACAATGCTGCGAGCACGGGGAAAATACATTGCAGACTGTGCAGGAGATGACTATTGGGTAGATCCTTACAAATTGCAAAGACAAGTGGATCTGTTGGAAAACAATCCGGAGGTGGTACTTACTCATACGAATTATAAGGAATACCACACTGCTGACAATCGCATCGTGGATGATATTTATGGACTACGCCATATCGTCAAACCGGAAAGAAGTTCTTATAAAAATAATGTGTACGAACTTATTAACCAGGTAAATGCTCCCTTTGTGTTTACAGGAAGCTCTTGCTTTTTGACAAAGGCTTTTCGGAATGCATATCATTTAAACACATCCTTTTTTCGTAACAAAGAATATCCTTGTGAAGATTATCAACTGGTTTTTTTCCTCCTTAAGGAAGGTGACTTTCTATATGAAGCCGAAGAAACGACAGTTTATCGAATCAATGACAGGTCTTTAAGCTACATGACTGACCTTAGAAAACAATTACAGTTTGCTTTCTCTTCTTTCAAATTGAAGACCGATCTGTTAATGACTGATTCCTTTGAGATGAAACGATGTGCTTCTTTCTTTGAAACCAGATTGAAAGAAATAATATCACTCTGTATACGTTTAAAGGAGCCCAACCCCGCTACTGAAGCATTGCAAATAACACGCGATCTGGGATATCCCATTTCACTGCGTATCCAAATGTATGAATGGGTATTAAGTTCGCAGACACTCTCTTTCTTTTTCCGCAAACTGAAAGGTGACTGAGAGAAGGCTGATTTAATATCGAATGCAGTATCTCATATCAGAAAAATAGTTTGGCGAAAAGCCATGAACCTCGACCACCCATCGAAATGTAGCGATAAATCAACGGACAAAATAGACGAAACGGATACTCTTTGCGAATCATTTGAATCAGCTGATCATAGTAATACTCACCCAAGTCTTTATGACCTTCTCGTGAATAGTTACCGGCAAGCAATAGAAATCGAAAATAAACGGCCATAACAAGTTTATTCGTATCCGGACGTTCCATTGTTTGTACATAGCTATAAACTGTCTCCACGGCTTTGTAAAGCTGAATGTGCGCATCTGAAAAATTGCTTCCTGAAATAGTAGCATCATGGATATGGGCACGACACAACGGAGGTTGTTTAATCCAGTACACATCTTCCGTATGAAGCAATAATCGAACACCGACTTCCCAGTCCTGCCATCGCTGAAGAGATTCATTCCATCCACCTATTGCACTGATCACATCTCGTTTTACTGTAAAGTTTTGAGTAGCGAGCATTCCCCTGATAATCTGCATCCTTGCCTGATTGGAAAAACAACGAATCCGTACATATTCCTTACGCTTATTTTCATAGAAGGTATACGTATAGGCTATTATGTCTGCATGTTTACTTTTAATTGCCTGATGAATGATGTTCATCATCTCCGGAAAAAGTTCGTCGTCTGAATCAAAGAATGAAACATATTCTGATTCTGTTGCTTCGAGCCCCCTGTTTCGTGCTGCATTGGCTCCTTGTTTAGTCTCTTCCAATACTTTTACAATCAATTGATCGGATTGATTTTTCTCTTTGAACTCTTTGCACAAAACCAAAGATTCATCTGTTGACCCATTATCTACCAAAATCAATTCTATCGGACGATAGGTCTGACGGACTACAGAATCCAACGTTCGTTGTATCAACTGCGAACGGTTATATACCGGAATGACGATTGCAATTGATTCCATTATACAGATGGCTTATTTGATTTTTTAATAATCGAAATACCTTTCATCATCTGAAACAGATACGCAAACGGATATACTTTATTCTGAAATAAAGATTTTCTCTTTTTCAGTACATACCAACAGATACGGGGAAACGCAGAATAACCATACACCTCCCAGGT
>DATCIB010000206.1:0-24079 GCA_036508045.1 Bacteroidales bacterium | reverse complement strand
AGCATCTTCGCAATTATCAGCAATAAAATAAAGGAAGGCAGGCAGACCGAGAAAGTTGCGATAAAGGAGCCAAAGACACTGAGTAAATAATGTGTGAGGTTGCTGATCTCTCCACTGGCAGTTGCTGTGGCAAGTTCATTGTACGTAGCCTGATAGCCGGCATAGGTCGCTGAGTTTATTCCGATGGGACCGGGAGTCATTTGAGAAATGGCGATGATATCCGTAAATTCGTTGTTGGTCATCCATTGATTCTTTTCAACGATTTCGTGTTGAATAAGTGGAATCATTGCATATCCTCCTCCAAAATTAAAGAGTCCGATTTTGAAGAAAGTAACAAACAGTTGAATGAATAGTATCAGCATGACTCATCGTTTTTAGTCCCCCTTTTACACACAATCTTTCCATAGATTATGCTGGATAATCCTACGGCAAGGATGATATAGACGGGATTAATATGTACAAATGTAATAAGTAAGGCGACAGCGATTGCCAAGATGCCTGTCATTATAGTCAAGTGTGAGGCTTTGGCTGTTGTGATCAATGGCACAAGAAGTAAAGCGACGACGGCAGGCCGCATTCCTTTGAAGATTTTGGTGACGTACTCGTTGTCTTTGTAATCGGAGAAGGAGATTGCAATCGCAAGAATGATCAGAAAGGAGGGGATCACAGTTCCTAATCCGCAGAGTATGCTTCCTCTCGTCTTATCAATCTTGTGTCCGATCAGAATGGCAAAGTTAAAAGCAAAAATACCGGGCATGGATTGAGCAACAGTCATCAAATCAAGAAATCCTTTTTTGTCAATCCACTTGTGTTTATCCACAACATCTCTTTCGATCAGCGGAAGCATTGCCAAGCCTCCGCCAATCGTAAACATTCCAATCTTAAAGAACGTCGTAAAGAGAGTTAGTTGTAGATTCATTCTTCGTTTTCATACAATCCAATAGAGTCGCAATAGCCAATCTCACCTTGAACAATAAACTGAATTTCTTCTTCTGAAAATAGTTTGGTCAGTCTTTTGGGAGCGTTCTTGCATACGAATTGAGTCATCTCTTCTTCATCGATGTCAATTTCGTCTTCCAGGCTCTCGTCAGCTACTCCTTTGCTGTCATAGAAATCGTAGATAACATCCAGGAAGTCATATATAATCTCTTTCGAGACTTTTTCCTTCAACTCTTGAGGCAGACTGTTGATAATGTACTTTACAGCGTCATCATCATTGTATTCGATGAGATCCTCTTCTTCTTTCATAGTTGTACTTATTTTTTTGTTTTTAGTGCTTCAAAAATCAAACCTTCCAACTCTTCAGCCAGTTCCGGATTGTCTTTTATGCAATCTTTCGCAGCTTCACGTCCCTGACCTAGTTTGGTGTCGTTATAGCTGTACCAGGAACCGCTTTTCTTAATGATATTCAAGTCCGAACCAAGATCTACAATCTCACCGACACGGCTGATGCCCTGTCCGTAGATAATATCAAACTCTGCTTTGCGGAAAGGAGGTGCCACTTTGTTTTTTACCACTTTTACGCGGGTCTGACTTCCAATGGCTTCATCGCCGTCTTTCAACTGTCCGATTTTTCGTATATCGAGACGTACGGATGCGTAAAACTTAAGAGCATTACCTCCTGTCGTGGTTTCCGGACTTCCAAACATGACTCCTATCTTATCACGAAGTTGATTAATGAAAATACAAGTTGTATTGGTCTTGCTGATAGCAGCGGTGAGTTTACGCAAAGCCTGCGACATCAGACGTGCTTGCAATCCCATTTTAGAATCACCCATATCTCCTTCAATCTCAGCTTTTGGAGTGAGTGCAGCCACGGAATCAATGACAATAATATCAATAGCCGCTGAACGGATCAGTTGCTCTGTGATCTCCAGTGCTTGCTCGCCATTATCCGGCTGAGACATGAGAATGTCGTCGGTTTTAACACCCAGCTTCTCAGCATAGAAACGGTCAAATGCATGTTCCGCATCAATAAATGCGGCGATACCACCTGCTTTTTGAGCTTCTGCAATGGCATGAATGGCCAATGTTGTTTTACCTGAAGATTCCGGTCCATAGATCTCAATCACTCTTCCTCTTGGATAACCGCCCACCCCTAAAGCTGCGTTTAATCCGATAGAACCAGTCGGGATAACAGGAATTGCTTCGATGTTTTGCTCTCCCATTCTCATGATCGAGCCTTTGCCGTAGCTTTTCTCAATTTTATCCATTGCTGTCTGTAAAGCTTTCAACTTTTCAGTATTCACAGCTGCTTGTTTCTCGTTCTCTTTCTCTTTCATATCTGTTTATTGTTTAATTTCGAGTATTTGAGTGGCATGTTCCTTCGTCTTAATAGATTTCGGATTTATAATTTGTTCCAGGATCCCCTTTTCATTAAAGAGAAAGGTAGTCCTGAATATGCCCATATATTTGTGACCGGCCATCTTCTTTTCGCCCCATACGCCAAACAGATCCACGAGTTCGTGTTCCTCATCTGAGATCAAATTGAAAGGCAGGGCATTCTTTTCAATAAACCGCTTGTGCGATATAGCGCTGTCCACACTGACTCCCAGTACTTCATATCCTTTTTGTAGCATCGTGTTATAGTTGTCACGGAAACTACATGCTTCTTCTGTGCAACCGGGAGTGCTGTCCTTTGGATAGAAGTACAGAACAATTTTCTTGCCGAAATAGTCGCCGGTGCGAACCAGCTTTCCATCCTGATCTTTACCGAGTATCTCAGGAATCTTATCTCCAATCTGAATAGCCATAGTTTTATGTTTAAATCAGGTACATATTAGATCTTTTTTCCTCGCCAATGGTTGTCTTTGGGCCATGTCCCGGGTAGATAACCGTCGCGTCGGGAAGAGAAAGAAGTTTTTCTTTAATTCCTTTTATCAACGTGTAATAGTCGCCTCCCGGAAGGTCTGCTCTTCCTACACTTCCCTTGAAGATCACATCGCCGGAGAACATCACAGCTTCTTTCTCACAGTAATAGACAATGCTTCCCGGCGAATGGCCCGGTACATGCAGTGCCTTGAGAGTTATATCTCCAAAGTGGATTTCATCACCTTCATTTACATAGGAGCCAATCTCTTGAGGGTCTCTTCGAAGTTTAATGTTAAATTGAGAAGCCTGAAGAGCGAGGTTTTGAACGAGGAAAGCATCTTTTGCATTGGCTGCTGTACTCAAACCATATTTCTGATAAATAAACGCATTATCCATGCAGTGATCAAAGTGCATGTGTGTGTTTAACAAACAGGACAGAATAAGCTCATGCTGTTCAATGTAACGCACCAGTTCTTCTTCTTCTTTTTCAGTCCACATGCCTGCATCAATCAAAGCTGCGTGTTTTGTGTCGTCATACAATAAATAACAATTGACAGGAAAGGGATTAAATTCAAACAGTTTTATCTTCATCTTTAAAATCTATAGTGGCAAATATACAACTTTCTTGGTTTCAAAGAATTCCTCTTTAAAGTATTTATTCAAAGGAAACAGTTGCGCTTTTTTTAGGTATTGTGCGATTTCCTCTTGTAACTCCCCACCTTTCAGACAGATTATTCCATTAGGCAATGCATTCTTTTGTTCTTTTAGTATATTCTTTTGTGTGGTCTTGACCAAATCGTTTAAAGGCATTACGGCACGGCTGATTACAAAATCAAACTTTGATTCTTCCTCTTCTGCACGGCAGTGTCGGAATGTAGTATTTGTGAGTTCAATGGCATTACTTATTTCAGATGCTACTTTCAGTTTCTTACAGATACTGTCCACAAGATGGAACTTGCACTCAGGGAAATAAATAGCAAGGGGAATGGCAGGGAATCCGCCACCGGTGCCAACATCCATCAATGAGGTGCCTGGCTTGAATCTGATTACTTTAGCAATTCCTAGTGAATGAAGAACGTGTCGTACGTAAAGATTTTCTATGTCTTTGCGTGAGATTACATTAATCTTCGTGTTCCAGTCAGCATACAAACCTTGTAATGCGTGAATTTGTTCTTTTTGTTTTGCTGAAAGTTCGGGAAAATAGTGTATTATCTGTTCCATTGTCTTCTTTCGTTATAGTAAAAAAGAGATAGGACTCTTTTTCCGAAGCAATACCCGGATATCATCAAAAGGTAAAAAGACTTCACTGATACCGATTGCATAGCAGGCAATCTCATAAGCCCCGTAAACATAGGTAATTCCTTCTTTAGTAACAAAAAAGTTGCCGTTTGGAACTATACCCTCTGTAAAGATAAAACCTAATTCTGACAATTCGTTTATATCTTTCGCTTTGTTCTGAACGAGTAACTTCTCAATAAGTATATTTTTTAAAGCATCTGCATAGTCCTCATTAAAGATATCTTCTTCTTTAAGAATCGCGCCTTTTGTTGTAAGAGTCCGTACTTTTTTCGTCGTTATCCCGTGTGCTCCTCCAGTATCAGAACTTGTGGTAATCAATAAGGAGAGTATTCCACTATCATTATATAAGACTGAATCTTTAATGTTCACGGAATACCCGAGATCTTTCCTTGTCTCTAGCTTGTCCTCTTTTGCATATTCACATAATTGTGTATACTCTTCCTCTAAAGTTGCTTTCTGGTTATGAAAGTTCTTAATATATTGATTTATTGCGATATCAGGTGTCTGATTTGCATATTCTTCTCCGAAGAAGAGGGATACAAAAGCTTGTTTCAGTGGCTTCAGACTATCTTCGGAAGCTGGAGAAGTAGGATATGTAAACGAAATCGACAATGCAGACCCCACTTTCTCCTGATTATCGAAAAGATAGATAGTATCTTTTGATTCTGAAGTAGTAAATTCCAATTGGTGATTTTCTTGTAATGGTTTGTCTTTGCAGCTATTGAGAAGTGAAAGGACAATGACTGCGAATAGAAGGACCTTATTATTCATAGATTAATATTTACGAAGATGATTGATACTATTCTTACACAAAGATATGTTTTTTTCTAATACAAATAAGAGGAAGCTGATAATAATGGAAATTAATGAAGGAAATTCTTCGATGTGTGGATATAGGATTCCGATTGTGTTTTTATACGTGTGTTTTTTGTTTCGATAGTTCGCGTCGCGACAGTAAGATGGCTTCGGCAAACGAAAGTTTCTGCTAATATATAGGAGTGTGGATAAATTTCGGGAATTTACGGATGTACGTATGCTTAAATAGTATCTTTGCAAAAAAAAGCCATGACAGAAGAAAAAAACAATCAATTACAGATTGAACTAAGTCCTGAGGTCGCTGAAGGTATGTATGCAAATCTTGCCATTATTGCTCATTCATCCTCTGAGTTTGTTTTTGATTTTATCAGCGTAATGCCCGGATTGCCAAAGGCAAATGTGAAATCACGTGTAATAATGACTCCGGAACATGCAAAACGGTTGCTTGGAGCTTTGCAAGATAACATTGCTAAGTATGAGACTCACTTTGGTCAAATTCGGATTAATGGTCCCGAAACGAGGCTTCCTCCTATTATGGGTTTCGGAGGGGATGCTTAATAAAACCTTTTCAGCGAATCCAATATATTAAATAAGATTAAATATCTCGTAATTAAATCTTTTACAGTGTCTTTCAAGGGAAATTATATTGCTAATGCATTTGTATTTCAGAAATAAAGCGTACTTTTGCAGTCCAAATTATGAATGATTAAAAGATTAAGTAAAAAAACTAAGAATTAAACACTAAAGAAATGCCTACAATTCAGCAGCTAGTAAGAAAAGGAAGGGTGACTTTGGTAGAAAAGAGTAAATCTCCAGCGTTAGACTCGTCTCCACAGAGACGTGGCGTTTGCGTAAGAGTTTACACGACCACTCCTAAGAAACCTAATTCGGCAATGCGTAAAGTAGCCAGAGTACGTTTGACAAACTCAAAAGAGGTCAACTCATACATACCAGGCGAGGGACACAATTTGCAGGAACACTCTATTGTTATGATCCGTGGCGGTCGTGTTAAAGACCTTCCAGGTGTACGTTATCACATTGTTCGTGGAACATTGGACACAGCAGGAGTTAGCGGACGTACACAAAGACGTTCTAAATATGGAACAAAACGTCCGAAACCAGGAGCAGTTGCAGCTAAGGGTGCTCCAGTTAAAGGCGCTCCGGCAAAAAAGAAGAAGTAATTAAGTAAATCACGCTGGTTTGAGTTTATTGGAGTACACTACATAAAGGTTGAGTAAATAATCCAGAGGGGTTATTGAAGGCTATAAGAGGCAACCAAAAACTGAATCGAAATTTTATTTTAAAATGAGAAAATCAACTCCCAAAAAAAGGATCATATTACCAGATCCTGTATTTAGCGATGTGAAAGTATCAAAGTTCGTGAACCATCTGATGTATGATGGAAAAAAGAATACCGCTTTTGAAATTTTCTACAATGCATTGGAAACTGTTAAGGCTAAGCTACCTAACGAGGAAAGAAGCGCTTTGGATATTTGGAAAAAAGCGTTAGATAATATTACTCCGCAAGTAGAGGTTAAGTCTCGCCGTGTTGGTGGAGCTACCTTTCAAGTGCCTACAGAAATTCGTCCTGATCGTAAAGAATCCGTTTCAATGAAGAATCTTATCTTGTATTCTCGTAAAAGAGGAGGCAAAACAATGGCTGACAAACTTGCAGCTGAAATTGTTGATGCTTTTAACGAGCAAGGTGGTGCATTTAAACGTAAAGAGGATATGCATAAGATGGCAGAGGCTAACCGTGCTTTTGCTCATTATAGATTTTAATTGAATAAGTATATAGCAAATGGCTAAAGGAACAGATTTAAATTTTAATAGAAATATCGGTATCATGGCTCACATTGATGCCGGTAAGACAACTACATCAGAACGTATTCTTTATTATACTGGTCTGACTCACAAGATTGGTGAGGTCCACGATGGTGGTGCAACTATGGACTGGATGGAACAAGAGCAAGAAAGAGGTATTACTATTACTTCTGCTGCGACTACTACTTTCTGGGAATATGCAGGAAATAAATATAAGATCAATCTGATTGATACTCCGGGTCACGTAGACTTTACTGTTGAAGTAGAGCGATCTCTTCGCATTTTGGATGGAGCGGTTTCAACGTTTTGCGCAGTAGGTGGAGTCGAGCCACAGTCAGAGACAGTATGGCGCCAGGCGGATAAATACAATGTTCCTCGTATCGGTTATGTCAATAAGATGGACCGTTCAGGTGCAAACTTCTTTGAAGTGTGTCGTCAGATCAAGGATGTCTTGAAGGCAAATGCTTGTCCGATTCAGATTCCTGTCGGATCGGAAGAAACATTTAGAGGGATTGTGGATCTGGTCAAAATGAAAGCAATCTTTTGGCATGATGAAACTCTGGGTGCTGAATTTGTAGAAGAAGAGATTCCTGCTTCTGTCCTGGAAGAGGCAATTGAATGGAGAGACAAAATGTTGGAAAAAGTAGCTGAATGCGACGATGTAGTCATGCAGAAATATTTTGATGATCCAACAACCATTACCGAAGATGAAATTAGAGCAGCTATTCGCAAAGGTACAATTGCAATGCAGATTGTACCTATGACTTGTGGCTCTTCCTTTAAGAATAAAGGAGTACAACCTTTGTTGGACGCTGTGTGTGCTTATCTTCCATCACCATTAGATAATGGTCATATTATTGGCACTGATCCAGATGATCCAACAATTGTAATTGAACGTCATCCGACATCGGATGAACCTCTTTGTGCTTTGGCTTTTAAAATAGCAACCGATCCGTATGTAGGACGTCTTTGCTACTTTAGAGTCTATTCTGGTGAACTCTCAGCTGGTTCTTATGTGTATAATACACGCTCGGGAAAAAAAGAACGGATCTCGCGTATATTCCAAATGCATTCAAACAAACAGAATCCGAAAGAGTTTATCTCAGCTGGAGATATAGGAGCCGGAGTAGGTTTTAAGGATATCCGTACGGGTGATACTTTATGCTCTGAAGATGCTCAGATTGTGCTTGAATCCATGGATTTCCCGAAACCGGTTATTGGTGTTGCTATCGAACCTAAGACTCAAAAAGATCTTGATAAACTCGGTAATGGCCTGGCTAAATTAGCTGAAGAAGATCCAACATTTCATGTTAAAACGAATGAAGAAACTGGGCAGACGGTTATTGAGGGTATGGGTGAACTTCACCTTGAAATTATTCTTGATCGTTTGAAACGCGAATTTAAAGTAGAGTGTAATCAGGGTGCTCCGCAAGTTTCTTATAAGGAGGCGATTACAAAAGAAGTTCAAATTCGTGAAGTGTACAAGAAGCAGAGCGGTGGACGTGGAAAATTTGCTGATATTATTATCAAAGTTGGTCCTGCAGATGCTGGCATTGAAGGCTTGCAATTTGTTGATGAAGTTAAAGGTGGAAATGTTCCTAAAGAATTCGTTCCATCTGTACAAAAAGGTTTTGCTGCAGCTATGAAGAACGGTGTTTTGGCAGGATATCACTTAGACTCCTTGAAAGTCACATTGCTTGACGGATCTTTTCATCCGGTTGACTCTGATCAGCTTTCCTTCGAGATTTGTGCTAGTATTGCGTTTAAAAGTGCATGTGCAAAAGCCGGTCCTGTCCTTTTAGAGCCTATCATGAAGCTCGAAGTAGTGACACCTGAAGAAGCTATGGGTGATGTTATCGGTGATCTTAACAAACGACGTGGTCACTTAGAAGGTATGGATTCAAATCGTTCAGGTGCACGTGTTGTAAAAGCGAAAGTTCCTTTGTCTGAAATGTTTGGATATGTAACTTCTCTACGTACAATTACGTCTGGTCGTGCTACATCCACCATGGAGTTCTCTCACTATGCTGAGGTGTCAAAGTCAATTGCAAAAGAGATTTTGGCTGATGCAAAAGGCCGTGTAGATCTGTTGTAATAAAAATAATAATAGTCGAAATAACATGAGTCAAAGAATTAGAATTAAGTTAAAGTCTTACGATCACAATCTGGTGGATAAGTCTGCAGAGAAGATTGTAAAGACTGTGAAGACGACAGGTGCTGTGGTTAGCGGTCCTATACCTCTTCCAACACATAAGCGAATTTTTACTGTTAACCGCTCTACTTTCGTTAACAAGAAATCTAGAGAACAGTTTGAACTGTCATCTTTCAAGAGATTGATTGATATCTACAGTTCAACTTCTAAGACAGTAGATGCATTGATGAAGCTTGAATTGCCAAGTGGAGTTGAAGTTGAAATTAAAGTATGATTTTATAAAAACAAAGTGAAATGCCAGGATTATTAGGAAAAAAAATCGGAATGACATCCGTCTTCAGTGCCGATGGGAAGAACATCCCATGCACTGTAATCGAAGCAGGTCCTTGTGTTGTTACTCAAATCAAGACCGTTGAAAACGACGGTTATCAGGCTGTGCAAGTAGGCTTCCAAGAAAAAAAGGAGAAGCATACAAACAAACCTGAAATGGGGCTTTTTAAGAAAGCTGGAGTAGCTCCTCAAAGACACTTGGCCGAGTTCAAGTATGAAAATGAGTTTAACCTAGGTGACGTTCTTACTGTAGAATTATTTTCGGACATCACATATGTCGATGTTGCTGGAATTTCTAAAGGCAAAGGATTTCAAGGTGTTGTTAAGCGTCATGGTTTTGGTGGTGTAGGTCAAGCGACACACGGTCAGCATAATCGTGGCCGTAAACCAGGTTCTATTGGTGCATGTTCTTTTCCTGCAAAAGTATTTAAAGGTATGAGAATGGGTGGCCAAACTGGTAATGCTCGTGTTACTGTGCAAAATTTGCAAGTATTAAAAGTTATTCCGGAACATAATCTTTTATTGATTAAGGGATCTATACCGGGAGCTAAAGGTTCAATTGTAATAATCGAAGAATAAGTATGGAACTGAGCATATATAATGTAAAAGGTGAAGACACCGGAAGAAAGATTACGTTAGACGAGTCAGTCTTCGGCATTGAGCCAAGCGATCACGCTCTTTATCTTGATGTTAAGCAACATCTTGCTAATGCACGTCAAGGAACTTCCAAAGCGAAACAAAGGAGTGAAATCGCTCATAGTACACGTAAGATAAAGAAGCAAAAAGGTACTGGGGGTGCTCGTGCCGGTGATATCAAGTCACCTGTATTTGTTGGTGGTGGACGTATTTTCGGTCCAGTACCTAGAGACTATAGCTTTAAATTGAATAAGAAAGTTAAAACTTTAGCTCGTAAAACAGCTTTAACTTATAAAGCTCAATCGAATTCAATTATAGTTTTGGAAGATTTTACGTTTGAAGTTCCAAAAGTGAAAGAATTCATTGCTTTAGCCAAAAACCTGCAAGTAGCTGATAAAAAGTTGCTTTTGGTTTTCCCACAACAAAATAAAAATGTATATTTGTCGGCTCGTAACTTAAAACAGTCTTCTGTTGTTGCGGTTTCCGAGTTAAATACTTATAAAATATTAGATGCAGCCTGCTTGCTCTTAACTGAAAGTTCCGTTGCTTCGATTGAAAATAATTTAAAAGCTTAATAGGAGACTTAACAGATGGGTATAATTATTAAACCAATAGTAACGGAAAAAATGACCGGTATTTCCGAAAAAATGAACCGTTACGGCTTTCGTGTTAGTCCGGATGCTAACAAAATTCAGATAAAGAAAGCTGTTGAAGAGATGTATAATGTTACAGTCACCGATGTGAATACAATCAATTATGCAGGAAAAAAGAAATCACGTTACACCAAAGGTGGGGTTGTGGTTGGTAGAGTTTCTGCATTCAAAAAAGCGATTGTTTCAGTTCGTGAAGGTGATAAAATTGATTTTTATAGTAATATTTAATTAATAAAATGGCAGTACGTAAATTAAAGCCTACAACACCGGGGCAAAGACACAAGATTATTGGTGCTTTTGAAAAGATTACTGCGAGCGCACCAGAGAAATCCCTAGTTACAGGTAAGACTCGTTCAGGAGGTCGTAATAACGAGGGACATATGACCATGCGCTACATTGGTGGTGGTCATAAGAAAAAGTACAGATTTGTAGATTTCAAAAGAACTAAAGACGGTGTTCCAGCTACAGTAAAGTCAATTGAATATGATCCGAATAGATCGGCTCGTATTGCTTTATTGTACTATGTAGATGGAGAAAAAAGTTACATCGTTGCACCTAATGGATTGGAAGTCGGACAGACGCTAATGTCTGGTGAAAATGCGGCTCCTGAAATTGGGAACGCACTTCCGCTTCAAAACATTCCAATTGGTACCGTTGTGCATAATATTGAACTTAGACCAGGTCAAGGAGCTGCGTTAGTTCGTTCAGCTGGTGCTTTTGCTCAGTTAACTTCGCGAGAAGGGAAATATGCAATCATAAAATTGCCTTCAGGTGAGACAAGAAAGATTTTGTCTACGTGTAAAGCAACAATTGGTAGTGTTGGTAACTCGGATCATGCACTCGAGAAATCAGGTAAAGCTGGTCGTTCAAGATGGTTAGGAACTAGACCTCGGAACCGTGGTGTTGTTATGAACCCGGTTGATCACCCAATGGGTGGTGGTGAAGGACGTCAGTCCGGAGGTCATCCTCGCTCACGTAAGGGCTTATATTCTAAGGGCTTGAAGACAAGGTCGAAGAAAAAAGCTTCTACTAAGTACATTATTGAAAGAAGAAAAAAGTAAACTGATTAATTGAGAAAGTTATGAGTCGTTCATTAAAGAAAGGGCCTTATATAAATTTAAAGCTCGAGAAAAAAGTGCTTGCTATGAATGAATCTGGCAAGAAAGCTGTGGTAAAGACTTGGGCGAGAGCTTCAATGATATCGCCTGATTTTGTAGGCCACACAATTGCAGTTCACAATGGAAATAAGTTTATTCCTGTGTATGTTACCGAGAATATGGTTGGGCACAAGTTAGGTGAGTTTTCACCAACTCGTACTTTTAGGGGCCATGGTGGTAATAAGAAAAAATAAGAAGCGTACAGGAATAATCTAAGAATCTGAAATATAAAAAATTACAATAAAATGGGTGCAAGAAAAAGAATATCTGCTGAAGCTAGAAAAGAAGCACAAAAGACGATGTATTTCGCAAAATTGCGGAATGTTCCTACATCCCCACGAAAGATGCGCCTTGTCGCAGACTTGATCCGGGGACTGGAAGTTAATCGCGCTTTAGGTGTATTAAAGTTTTCTTCTAAAGAAGCATCAGCGAGAATAGAAAAACTTTTACGCTCTGCTATCGCCAACTGGGAACAGAAAAACGAACGTAAAGCTGAAAGTGGAGAATTGTTTGTTTCTACAGTATTTGTTGATTCGGCATCAATGCTGAAGCGACTTCGTCCAGCTCCGCAAGGAAGAGGTTATAGAATTCGTAAGCGTTCGAATCATGTAACATTGTTTGTAGATACAAAAAGTAATAACGATAATCAAATTTAAAGCTAGATGGGACAAAAAGTTAATCCAATTAGTAACCGTTTAGGAATCATCAGAGGATGGGATTCTAACTGGTATGGTGGTAATGATTATGGCGATACTTTGTTAGAAGATAGTAAAATTCGCAAGTATTTAAATGCCCGTCTTGCAAAAGCTAGTATTTCGCGTATCGTTATAGAAAGAACTCTGAAATTAGTTACTATTACTGTATGTACTGCCCGCCCAGGTATTATTATTGGTAAAGGTGGTCAAGAAGTTGACAAATTGAAGGAAGAGTTGAAAAAGATTACAGATAAAGACATTCAAATCAATATCTTCGAAGTAAAGAGACCTGAATTGGATGCTGTAATCGTAGCTAACAATATTGCACGTCAATTAGAAGGTAAGATTGCTTATCGTCGTGCAACAAAAATGGCTATTGCTTCTACCATGAGAATGGGAGCAGAAGGTATTAAGATTCAAATTTCAGGACGTCTTAATGGTGCTGAAATGGCTAGATCCGAAATGTATAAAGAAGGAAGAACTCCTCTTCATACTTTTCGTGCTGATATTGACTATGCTCAAGCTGAAGCCTTAACCAAAGTTGGCTTACTAGGAATCAAAGTATGGATTTGCCGTGGAGAGATTTATGGTAAGAAAGATTTGGCTCCTTCTTTTGCTGCTTCTAAAGATTCAGACCGTAGTAATAACAACTCAGCTGCTACAGCCGGAAAGAATTTCAAGAGAAAAAGAACTAACAATCGTTAAACGAAATTTGAATTAAAATAAGATGTTACAACCAAAGAAAACAAAGTTCAGAAGATCTCAAAAGGGTCGGATGAAAGGTTTTGCCCAACGTGGTAATCAGTTATCTTTTGGCTCGTTCGGAATAAAATCCTTACAGTCAAAGTGGATAACTGGACGTCAGATTGAAGCCGCTCGTGTTGCTGTAACACGCTACATGCAACGTCAAGGACAAATCTGGATTCGTATTTTTCCTGATAAACCAATTACAAAAAAGCCAGCAGAAGTGCGTATGGGTAAAGGTAAAGGAAGCCCGGAAGGATTCGTTGCACCGGTAACGCCAGGAAGAATGATTATTGAAGTTGAAGGCGTATCATATGAAATAGCAAAAGAAGCTCTTCGTTTGGCCGCTCAAAAACTTCCTGTTACAACAAAATTTTGTGTAAGACGTGATTATGATGTTGAAACTAAAAATGTGTAAATTATGAAGATCGCAGAAATCAGAGAATTTTCAGCTCAGGAATTAAGAGAAAGAGTTGATGCTGAAATTAAACGTTTAGATCTAATGAAGATCAACCATAGCATTTCACCATTAGATAATCCTGCTCAGATAACACAATTGCGCAAAGACGTTGCAAAAATGCATACTGAATTACGTCACAGAGAACTTAATAAATAATTTGAGTCTGATGGAAACCAGAAATTTAAGAAAAGAAAAAGTTGGTGTTGTTTCCAGCAACAAAATGGATAAGTCAATTACTATATCTGTTAAATGGAAAGAGAAACATCCTATTTATGGTAAATTTGTCAATAAGACAAAGAAGTTCCATGCTCATGATGAAAAAAATGATTGCAATATTGGAGACACTGTTAAAATCATGGAAACTCGTCCTTTGAGCAAAACAAAAAGATGGAGACTAGTAGAAATAATCGAGAGGGCTAAGTAATATGATACAACAAGAATCAAGACTTACAGTTTCAGATAACAGTGGAGCGAAAGAAGCTTTGTGTATCCGCGTTTTAGGTGGTACAGGAAGAAGGTATGCTTCTGTAGGGGATATTATTGTAGTAGCAATCAAGAGTGTAATCCCCTCTAGTGATGTAAAAAAAGGTGCAGTTTCGAAAGCTGTCATAGTTCGTACGAGAAAAGAAATTCGCAGACAAGATGGGTCATATATTCGTTTTGATGATAATGCTTGTGTGTTGTTAAACAATACAGGTGAGATCAGAGGAAGTCGTATTTTTGGCCCTGTCGCAAGAGAGCTTCGTACTTCTAATATGAAAATTGTTTCATTAGCACCTGAGGTACTATAACTTTGTAATTGTTTTAAAATAATGAGTAAATTACATATCAAAAAGGGAGATACTGTCTATGTCAATACCGGTGAGGACAAAGGCAAGACTGGGCGTGTATTGAGTGTTCTTGTTAAGAATTCTCGTGCTGTTGTCGAAGGCATAAATATGGTTTCAAAACATACAAAACCTAACGCAAAAACTCCACAAGGAGGAATTGTTAAATTAGAAGCTCCTATTCATATTTCAAATCTAAACGTGTTGGATCCCAAATCAGGGAAACCTACTCGTATTGGACGTAAATTGAACGACGAAGGAGTATTGGTTCGTTATTCAAAGAAATCAGGAGAGGAGATTAAATGATGACTAATACAGCTAATCTAAAAAATATTTATGCAGAACAGGTAGTTCCTGCATTAATGAACGAATTCGGATATAAATCTGTTATGCAGGTTCCGATATTGAAAAAAATAGTTATAAATCAAGGGCTTGGTGACGCAGTTTCCGATAAGAAAATTGTAGAGGTTGCAGTGAAAGAACTTACTGCTATTTCAGGTCAGAAAGCTGTTGCAACACTATCTAAAAAAGATATTTCCAACTTCAAGTTACGCAAGAAAATGCCTATCGGAGTGATGGTTACATTGCGTCGTGAACAAATGTATGAGTTCTTGGAGAAATTGGTTCGCGTTGCTCTTCCGCGTATTCGCGACTTTAAGGGAATCGATAGTAAGCTTGATGGAAGAGGTAATTATACATTAGGCATCCAGGAGCAAATCATTTTTCCAGAAATTAATATTGATAATATCAGTAAACTTCTGGGAATGAATATTACCTTTGTGACTTCTGCTAAAACGGATGAAGAAGGTTATGCTTTATTGAAAGCATTTGGTTTACCTTTTAAGAATGCAAAAAAGAATTAGAATATGGCAAAAGAATCAATGAAGGCCCGCGAGGTTAAAAGAGCAAAACTTGTCGCAAAATATTCAGCTAAAAGAGATGCTCTAATAGCTGCAGGCAATTATGAAGGTTTGCAAGATCTCCCAAAGAACGCTTCAAAAGTTAGATTACATAATCGTTGTAAGATGACAGGCCGTCCTAAGGGTTATATGCGTCAATTTGGGATCTCGCGAATTCAATTCCGTGAAATGGCTTCCAATGGGCTTATTCCAGGAGTCAAAAAAGCAAGCTGGTAATTTAGTATAAATATTGTCCCGAGTTTCGGGATCAATTTAAACATTTATAAATATGACTGATCCAATAGCAGATTATCTGACTAGACTTAGGAATGCAATCAGTGCAAAGCACAGGGTTGTTGAAATTCCATCGTCAAATTTGAAAAAAGAACTTACAAAAATTCTTTTTGAAAAAGGCTACATTCTTAACTTTAAGTTTGTAGAAGAAGGTCCTCAAGGTTCTATTAAGATTGCCTTGAAGTATGACCCAGTAAATAAAGTTAATGCTATAAAAGCATTAAAAAGAGTCTCAACTCCGGGTTTGAGAAAATATACCGGATATAAAGACATGCCAAGGGTGTTAAATGGTTTGGGTATAGCAATCTTGTCAACCTCTAAAGGAGTCATGACTAATAAAGAAGCTGCAGATCTTAAGATTGGCGGTGAAGTATTATGCTATGTTTATTAATTAAGGAGGAATAGGAAATGTCAAGAATAGGAAAATTACCCATAAATTTGCCAGCTGGTGTTACTGTAACCGTTAAGGATAACGTTGTTACAGTTAAAGGTGCAAAAGGAGAAATGACGCAAACTGTCAATCCCGATATTACTGTTGAGGTGAAAGATGGTATTGTAACTGTATCTCGCCCATCAGATGAGAAGAATCACAGAGCGCTTCATGGCTTATATCGTTCTTTGATCAATAATATGGTCATTGGAGTTTCTGCAGGATATAAAAAAGAACTAGAATTAGTTGGTGTCGGTTTTCGTTGTTCCAATGTTGGACAAGTTTTAGAACTTTCATTGGGATACTCACATAATATCTTTTTCTCTTTACCAGTTGAGGTTAAGGTTGAAACAAAGAGTGAGAGAAATAAGAATCCTCTGATTATCTTGGAATCATGCGATAAAGAACTTATCGGTTTGGTTTGTGCGAAGATTCGCTCTTTACGTAAGCCAGAACCTTATAAAGGGAAAGGTATTAAGTTTGTAGGTGAAGTTATTCGCCGCAAATCAGGTAAATCAGCAGGTGCTAAATAATTTGCTAAATAAGTGATTATTATGACAACGAAAATAGAAAGAAGAATAAAAATTAAAGCACGCTTTCGTGTAAAAGTTAGAGGTACTGAGAATCGTCCTCGTTTATGTGTATTCAGAAGCAATAAGCAGATATATGCTCAGATTATTGATGACTTGACTGGGAAAACGCTGGTATCTGCATCTTCATTAAAAGTGGAAGAAAAGGTTGCCAAAAAAGAACAGGCAGCGAGAGTAGGTGCTGAGGTTGCAAAAGCTGCTCTTGAATTTGGTATTTCTTCTGTTGTGTTTGACCGCAACGGATACTTATATCATGGTAGAATTAAAGAATTAGCTGAAGCGGCTCGTAATAGTGGACTTAAATTTTAATAGCGATGGCAGAAGTTTATAATAGAGTAAAATCAACGAATGATCTGGAATTAAAAGACAGATTAGTTGCTATAAATAGAGTAACAAAGGTTACTAAAGGTGGTCGTGCTTTCAGTTTTTCAGCCATTGTGGTTGTTGGAAATGAAGATGGCGTTATTGGTTGGGGGTTAGGTAAGGCTAACGAAGTAACCACAGCGATTGCAAAAGGTGTGGAATCTGCGAAAAAGAATCTGATTAAAGTTCCGATTCATAAGGGAACCATCCCTCATGAACAACTTTATAAATTTGGAGGAGCGCAAGTATTCTTGAAACCGGCATCTCAAGGTACTGGTGTAAAAGCTGGTGGTGCTATGCGTGCCGTATTGGAAAGTGTAGGGATAACTGACGTCTTAGCTAAATCTAAAGGCTCTTCAAATCCTCACAATCTTGTAAAGGCGACAATTGCTGCGTTGAGCGAGTTACGCGATGCAAGAATTGTTGCTCAAAATAGAGGTATTTCTGTTGAAAAGGTATTTAAAGGATAATGGAGGTCAATTATGGCAATAATAAAAGTAAAGCAAGTAAGAAGCAGAATTAATTGTCCAAAGACTCAAAAGTTAACTTTGGATGCTTTGGGACTTAAAAAACTGAATCGAGTGAAAGAACATGAAGCAACTCCCCAGATTCTGGGTATGATTGAAAAAGTGAAACATTTGGTTTCGGTTGAGTATTAAATATAAATAATAGAATCGATATGAACTTGAGTAATTTACAGCCAGCTGCTGGCTCTACAAAAACGCGTAGACGTGTTGGACGTGGGTCTGGTTCTGGTATGGGTGGCACCTCAACAAGAGGTCATAAAGGTGCAAAACAAAGATCTGGTTATTCTAAAAAGATTGGATTTGAAGGAGGTCAGATGCCTTTGCAGCGTCGTGTTCCGAAATTTGGTTTTAAGAATGTAAACCGGATTGAGTATAAATCAATTAATATTGAAACTTTGCAACTGTTGGCTGAAGCAAACAATTTGACAAAGATTTCTGTAAGTACATTGATCGAAACAGGTTATGTATCGCCAAGACATTTAGTGAAGATTTTAGGTAAAGGAGTTTTGACAAACAAATTGGAGGTTGAAGCAAATGCTTTTTCTCAATCTGCTATCAAGGCGATAGAAGCTGTTGGTGGAACTGTAGTAAAGTTATAATACAATGAAAGCAGTTGAAACAATAAAAAATATTTGGAAGATTGAGGATTTGAGAAGTCGAATCCTCATTACTACCCTTTTGGTCGCAATATACCGTTTTGGTTCTTTTGTAGTGCTTCCCGGTATAGATCCTTCTGCCCTGGACGCTTTAAGGAGTCAGACTAAAGGTGGCTTATTAGCTTTGCTGGATATGTTTTCCGGTGGTGCTTTTTCTAATGCGTCAATATTTGCTTTAGGAATTATGCCGTATATATCTGCTTCAATTGTGATTCAGCTTGCAGCTATAGCAATTCCAAAATTCCAAAAGTTGCAGCGTGAAGGCGAGAGTGGAAGACGTAAGATTAATCAGTACACCAGATATCTGACTGTACTTATTCTCTTATTTCAAGCACCTGCTTATCTTACCAATTTAAATTATCAAATGAAAGCTGTAGGATCTGCAGTACCCTCTGGTTTCTTTTTCGCATTTTATGCAACTATAATTCTTTCTGCAGGTAGTATGTTTATTTTGTGGCTCGGTGAAAGAATTACAGATAAAGGGATTACAAACGGAATATCATTTATAATTTTAATTGGAATTATTGCAAGACTACCGCGTGCAGTTACAGCAGAATTTATTTCACGCACGTCAGATAATGGTGGTGGTGGTTTAGTTATGTTCCTTGGTGAAATTGTATTTTTGCTTTTTGTAATTGCTGCTGCAATACTTCTTGTACAAGGTACTAGAAAGGTTCCTGTTCAGTATGCAAAAAGAGTTGTAGGAAATAAACAATATGGTGGTGCAAGGCAGTACATACCTTTAAAGGTAAATGCTGCAGGTGTTATGCCTATAATCTTTGCGCAGGCAATTATGTTTATCCCTATATCTTTTGTTAGTTTTTCGAGTACACAGACATCAGGAATTCTGAATCAGTTTATGGACAACAAAGGATTGTGGTATAATATGGTGTTTGGATTACTTATAATTGTATTCACATACTTCTATACTGCAATCACAATTAATCCGACGCAAATGTCAGAAGATATGAAACGTAATAATGGCTTTATTCCTGGTATCAAACCTGGTAAGCAGACTAAAGATTATATTGATAATATAATGGACAGAATTACGCTTCCTGGATCAATATTTCTTGCTATTATTGCAATTATGCCTGCATTTACAAAAGTATTTGGGATCAGTTCAGAATTTTCGCAATTCTTTGGAGGTACATCATTACTTATTCTTGTTGGAGTTGTGCTTGACACATTACAACAGATCGAGAGTCATTTATTGATGCATCATTATGATGGATTGTTGAAATCAGGTCGTATAAAAGGTAGAACAGGGAGTGTTGCTGCATATTAAGGTTTTAGAGTAATGATATTTCTCAAAACAGAACAAGAAATCAGTTTACTAAGGGAGAGTAATCAACTGGTCGGGAAAACACTTGGTGAACTTGCAAAGATTATCAGACCGGGTATTACTACTCTATACTTAGATCAAATTGCTGAAGAATTTATTAGGGATAATAAAGCAATACCTGGTTTCTTAGGTTACAACGGTTTTCCTTATACGCTTTGTGTTTCTGTAAATGAAAATGTTGTTCATGGATTTCCTTCAAGTTATGTACTAGAAGACGGAGATATAGTATCGATTGATTGCGGAACGATATTAAATGGTTACTATGGTGATTCTGCTTATACTTTTTGTGTAGGTGAAGTCGATAACAAAATAGTTAAACTTCTAAAAGCAACGAAAGAGTCTTTGTATTTAGGAATTGAGAAAGCTGTAGAAGGGAATAGAATTGGAGATATAGGTAATTCAATTCAGACTTATTGCGAAAGCAAAGGATATTCTGTTGTAAGAGAGTTAGTAGGTCATGGCATAGGGCGTAAAATGCATGAAGATCCTGAAGTGCCAAATTATGGAAGGATAGGTTCGGGCCCATTATTAAAAAAGGGGATGGTAATTGCAATTGAGCCGATGATTTGTTATGGGAAAAGGCAGGTAGTAATTGAAAAGGATGGTTGGACTGTACGTACAAAAGATAGATTGCCAGCAGCTCATTTTGAGCATACTATAGCAATAGGAGCTGTTAAAGCGGAAATACTGTCATCATTTGAATTCCTTGAAAAAGAATTAGGGGAACGTGCAATTTAATATTAAAATACTTTATGGCGAAACAGTCTGCAATTGAACAAGATGGAGTTATTATCGAAGCATTATCAAATGCAATGTTTCGTGTTGAATTAGAAAATGGTCATGAGATAACAGCTCATATATCAGGAAAGATGAGAATGCATTATATAAAAATTCTTCCTGGTGATAAAGTAAGAGTTGAAATGTCTCCATATGATCTGACAAAAGGAAGAATTGCTTTTAGATACAAATAAAAAATTAAAGATATGAAAGTAAGAGCATCATTAAAAAAGCGTACTCCCGATTGCAAAATCGTGAGAAGACAAGGGCGCTTGTACGTTATTAACAAAAAAAACCCGAAGTACAAGGTACGTCAAGGTTGATATGAATTAAATCTGATAAATTATCTAGTTTATGGCTATAAGAATTGTTGGTGTAGATTTGCCGCAAAATAAAAGAGGCGAGATTGCTTTAACTTATATCTATGGTATAGGCCGTAGTAGAGCTAATACAATTTTGGAAAGTGCTGGCGTTGATAAAGATCTAAAAGTTAAAGATTGGACTGACGACCAAGCCGCAAAAGTGCGTGAAATCATTGGCTCTACAATGAAAGTTGAAGGCGATCTGAGGTCAGAAGTGCAAATGAATATTAAACGTCTGATGGACATTGGTTGCTACCGTGGAATACGTCATCGTTTAGGCCTGCCATTAAGAGGCCAAAGTACTAAAAATAATGCGCGTACTCGTAAGGGTAAGAAAAAGACAGTTGCAAATAAGAAAAAAGCTACTAAATAAGAATAGTTAATATGGCAAAAAAAACAGTCGCAGCTAAAAAGAGAAATGTAAAAGTAGAAGCAGTCGGACAAGCGCACGTGCACTCTTCTTTTAATAATATTATTGTTTCTCTCGCCAATAGCGAAGGACAGGTGATTTCTTGGTCATCTGCAGGTAAAATGGGGTTTCGAGGTTCTAAGAAGAATACTCCTTATGCAGCTCAAATGGCTGCTCAGGATTGTTCAAAGGTTGCTTTTGATCTTGGCCTTAGAAAAGTAAAAGTGTATGTTAAAGGACCAGGTAATGGTCGTGAGTCTGCTATCAGAACAATACACGGAGCAGGCATCGAAGTAACTGAAATTGTTGACGTTACTCCATTACCTCATAATGGTTGTCGTCCTCCAAAAAGAAGAAGAGTTTAAAGTTATTTCTTATTATGATTCCTGAATTTTGGATTGTGAATAGATTACACTATAACCTCTCTGTAATCGCGGCTGCATAATTCTTGATTCTGAATGAACAACTAAAATTTAAAAAAATGGCTAGATATACTGGACCAAAAACAAGAATTGCTCGTAAGTTTGGAGAAGCAATTTTCGGACCGGACAAGGTTCTGTCAAAGAAAAACTATCCTCCCGGACAACATGGTAATAACAGAAAGAAGAAAACATCTGAATATGGAATTCAGTTACGTGAGAAACAAAAGGCTAAATACACATATGGTGTTTTAGAAAAACAATTCCGCAACTTGTTTGAAAAAGCATCACGTACGAAAGGTATTAAAGGCGAAGTATTACTTCAGTTCTTGGAGTCTCGTTTGGACAATGTTGTTTTTAGACTTGGAATTGCAAATACTCGTGCAGCCGCACGTCAATTAGTTTCCCATAGACATATAGTTGTTAATGGGCCTGTAGTAAATATTCCTTCTTACTCTGTTAAACCAGGTGATGTGGTTGGTGTTCGTGAGAAATCAAAATCTCTTGAAGTCATATCAAACTCCTTAGATGGCTTTAACCATAGTAAGTATCCTTGGTTAGAATGGGATGCTTCGTCAAAAACTGGTAAGTTCTTACACGTTCCTGACAGAGCAGATATTCCTGAAAACATCAAAGAACAATTAATCGTAGAGTTGTACTCAAAATAATAAATGATTCGATATGGCGATATTAGCATTTCAAAAACCCGATAAAGTCTTAATGTTGGAAGCTGACTCCAAGTACGGAAAGTTTGAGTTTCGTCCTTTAGAGCCAGGCTACGGTATTACAATTGGTAATGCACTCCGCCGTATTCTGCTTTCCTCACTTGAAGGCTTCGCGATTACTTCTATTAAAATCTCAGGTGTACAACATGAGTTTGCTACTATTCCCGGAGCGATAGAAGATGTAACAAATATTATTCTGAATTTGAAGAAAGTTCGGTTTAAGAAAGCTGGTGAAGATGCAGAATCAGAGGATGTAACCATTACGGTGTCCAATGCTGAGATTTTTAAAGCTGGTGATATAGGTAATGCATTAGCTGGCTTTGAGGTTCTAAATCCAGAGTTAGTTATTTGCCATTTAGATACATCTGCAAATTTTCAGATCTCATTAACAGTCAATAAAGGTAGGGGTTATGTACCTGCTGATGAGAATCGAAGCACTAACAAGGATCTAGAAGTAATACCAATCGATTCAATTTACACACCTATCAGAAATGTAAAATATGCGATTGAGAACTTTCGTGTTGAACAAAAAACTGATTATGAGAAGCTGATTCTCGAAATCACTACTGACGGTTCGATTCATCCAAAGGATGCATTAAAAGAAGCTGCAAAGATTTTGATTTATCACTTCATGTTATTTTCAGATGAGAAGATTACTCTAGAAAATAGTGACATTGATGGAAATGAAGAGTTTGACGAAGAAGTCCTTCATATGCGTCAACTGCTTAAATCTAAACTTGCAGATATGGATCTTTCGGTTCGCGCTCTGAATTGTTTAAAAGCTGCTGATGTTGAAACTCTTGGCGAACTAGTTGTTTTCAATAAGACTGATTTGTTGAAGTTCAGAAACTTCGGTAAGAAATCACTTACAGAGTTGGACGAACTGTTAGCTCGATTAAATCTCTCTTTTGGAATGGATATTTCAAAATACAAATTAGAAAAAGAATAAAGTAATGAGACACAATAAAAAATTTAATCATTTAGGACGCACCAAAGCTCATAGAGATGCGCTGCTGTCTAATATGGCTTGCTCTTTGATTAAGAGTAAAAGGATTTTTACAACAACTGCAAAAGCGAAAGCGTTGAGAATATACGTTGAGCCATTGATTAACAGTTCAAAAGAGGATACAACAAATGCTCGTCGTTTAGTATTCAGCCATCTCCAGGACAAGTATGTTGTAACAGAGCTTTTCCAGAACGTCGCCCAAAAGGTGGCGAATCGCCCGGGAGGCTATACTCGCATTTTGAAAACGGGTTATCGATTAGGAGATAATGCACAAATGTGTTTTATTGAGTTAGTCGACTATAATGAGAACTTGTTAAAGGAAACCACTGAATCTAAATCTACAAAGACTCGTCGTTCTTCGAGAAAGAAAGCTGTTGAAACTGCAACAATTGTTGAAGAAGTGAAACAAGCAGAAATTGCAAAAGCTGAATAATTGATTTTCTTTTATTCATCTTATTGAATTTTGCCAAGAACGCTAAAGAAGCTGTCTGTTTTCAGATAGCTTTTTTAGCGTTTTCCAATTCATAACACTTCGTTTTAATTCTGCATTTTATTTTTGAGGTTGCAATTAAAACGGACTATAAGTATTCTGACTTTTAAAACCACTTTTGATTCTTTCAAAACGGCCTTTTGGATAAATATTTGCTAAATGTTTGGTTGTTAGATAAGAATGATTTATCTTTGCATCCGAAGAAAAGTAGGGGGCCAAAAGCCCCCTCCTTTTTTCCCTGATGTGATTCCAAACATTAGAAATAATGATAGAAATTAGTAAAGTATCCGAAATTGTCCAATCTTGGATTTCTAAAAAGGACGATTTTTTTGTTGTTGATGTAGCTGTTGGAGCCTACAATTCAATTCTTGTTGAAATAGAAA
>DATCIB010000205.1:0-2573 GCA_036508045.1 Bacteroidales bacterium | reverse complement strand
GGAACAATGAAAGTTGATTCCCTGTTTCCTGAAGTATTTCTGTCAGGCAAGAATCTAAAATACACGCCGGAATCTTATACTGATGTCCGTGGTGATATTACGTCCGATTTTCAGAATTATCTGGAAGAAGAATGGGTTAAGTCATTGAAACAACGTTTTAAAGTCGAAATCAACGAGGAGGTTTTGCGTAGCGTTCAAAATTAATACAGACTATGCATAAAGTGTTTTGTCTTCTTCTATTGCTTCTTTCTATGTTTTCTTGTAAAGAAAAGGGAGATGATACAGGCAAGACTCCAGTGGCTGAATATAAAGGGCAAACACTATACAAAGAGGATCTTAAGTTAGTTGTGCCGGAAGGGATAAGTACTTCTGATAGTCTGGACTATATCAATTCTTATATAAAGAATTGGGTTGAAGATGCTTTACTCTATGAGAAAGCAAGGAAAAATATTGCTAAAACCGACGAAATCAACAATCTCGTCGAACAATATCGCCGTTCATTAATAGTCTATCAGTATCAGCAACAATTGTTGAATGAAAAGGTAAAGACGACAATTAGTGATGAAGAAGTGATGGCTTACTACGAAGAGCATTTTGCCCAGTTGATATTGGAAGAAAGCCTTGTAAAAGGTTTATTTCTGAAACTGCCTGTAGATGCACCTAAAATCAACCAAGTAAGGGAATGGTATTGCAAACCAACCCCGGGGAATCTTAAAATGCTCGAACAATATAGTATTCAAAATGCAGTTGATTACGACTATTTCCTTGATAAATGGGTCGCATTTGAAAATATAAAAGATCGAATTCCTTATGAGATAAAAGATGACGATTCTTTTATCCAGAATAATAAGAAACTAGAAGTAAAAGACAGCTCTTTTCTCTATTTTCTATACATTGACGATTATTTACTGAAAGGTCAAAAAAGTCCTTTTGAGTATGCTCAAGGATCCATTCGTGAAACTCTTATGAATCAACGTAAAATGGATTTTATGAAAGAGTTTATGAAAAAACTTTACGAAAAGGAAGCGGATATGGTAATAATAACGAAATAACAACGAGTTCTTTTATGAAAATACGAATAGCTACATATATGATTGCATTCATCGGTTTGACGCAATCTTTCATCTTTACGGCTCCACTTGCAGCACAGAATAATAATGTTATTGATGAAGTGGTTTGGGTGGTTGGAGATGAGCCTATCCTAAAATCTGAGGTTGAGAGCAGACTCAAAGATTATCTTGCCGAAGATGTTAAGATTGAAGGCGATCCTTATTGCTTTATCCCCGAACAGTTAGCTATTGAAAAGCTGTATCTGGACCAAGCCAAACTGGATAGCATAGTAGTAACAGATCAGCAGGTGATCGAACATGTTGAATATCGTATCAATTATGTTTTGAGTCAGATAGGATCTGTGGAGAAAATGGAAGAGTATTTTGGGAAGTCTTTGGAACAGATCAAAGAAGATTTGCGTCCATCATCTCGTAATTCGTTGATTATTTCAAATGTGCAAGAAGAACTGGTGAAAAATGTGAAAGTTACTCCTTCAGAAGTAAGACGCTTTTTTAGTAAACTACCAGCAGATAGCATCCCATTTATTCCAACGCAGGTTGAAACTCAGATTCTTATCATCGAACCCAAGGTCTCTGTAGCTGAAATAGAAAATATCAAGAGTAAATTACGTGAGTTTGCAGATCGTGTGAACAAAGGCGAAACGGAGTTTTCGACTTTAGCGACACTCTATTCTGAAGATGGATCATCTCGCAGAGGCGGTGAACTTGGCTTTAAAGGCAAAGGAGAGTTTGTTCCGGAGTTCGCAGATGTTGCTTTTAACTTGACTGATCCGAAGCGTGTCTCAAAGATTGTGCAAACAGAGTTCGGTTTTCATATTATTCAGTTGATAGAAAAACGAGGTGAAAAGGTTAATTGTCGTCATATCTTGCTAAAACCAGTACCTACAGATTCCGAGGTTGGTGCTGCATTAAATCGTTTGGACTCCATCTCTACAGCCATTAAAAAGAATGAACTCACGTTTGAGCGTGCGGTGATGTATTTCTCAACAGATAAAGCAACCAGCAATAATAGTGGTAATATGGCGAACAGCAATCAAGGAAAATATTCTACTTCCCGTTTTAAATTGGATGAACTTCCTGCCGAAGTTGGCAAGAGTATTATTTCCCTGAAAGTGGGGGAAATCTCTAAACCTTTCCTTATGATTGACAAATTGTCAAATAAGAAAGTCTGTGCTGTAGTTAAGCTTAAGAATCGGACGGAAGGTCACATTGCTAATACCGGAGAAGACTTTCAGGAATTGAAGGGTATTGTTGAGATGGCAAAGAAAGACTTAATACTGAAGAATTGGGTATCTGAAAAGCAAAAAAGTACTTACGTACGAATCAATGAAAAATGGCGTAACTGTGATTTCAAATATAAAGGATGGATCAAAGAATAACCGCACATGAGAAGGCTTCTTTTATTCCATTTTATGTTCTTTTTCTTTGCAGCAACGTTCGCTCAAAAAGGAATATCTCAGCCGGCTAGAACCAAGGTTGACTTCCTGCAAGCAAACGATTGGA
>DATCIB010000204.1:0-3363 GCA_036508045.1 Bacteroidales bacterium | reverse complement strand
TGATTCATTGCACGCTACCAATAACTTTCCGGAATTTACCGGACGTATTTGTCCGGAGTTATGCGAGAAGAGCTGTGTGCTCAATATACAGCAGGATCCTCTTACCTGTCGGGAGAATGAATGTTCGATCATCGAACATGCTTTCGAAGAGGGATATGTCACTGCCAATCCTCCTTTGCACCGCACAGGAAAGAAAGTAGCAGTGGTAGGTTCAGGCCCCGCCGGACTGGCTACAGCTGCTCAACTGAATAAAAAGGGACATACTGTGACTGTCTTTGAAAAAGATGAAACCCTGGGTGGTTTGCTTCGTCTCGGTATTCCTGATTTCAAGTTGAATAAGCTTATTATTGACCGCCGGCTGAATCTGTTGCGGGAAGAAGGAATACAATTCTCACCCAACACGACAGTGGGAAAAGATATTACAAAAGAGCAGCTGTTGAGTGACTATGATGCGGTTTGTCTGACGACAGGTGCAGGTGCTCCCCGTGATCTGCCGATACCGGGAAGAGAACTGAAGGGCATCCATTTTGCATTGGAACTTTTGCAACAACAGAACCGGATTATCGCCGGGGAAGAGTTTTCGAAAGAAGAACTGATTTCTGCCAAAGGCAAACATGTGTTGGTCATTGGTGGTGGTGATACGGGTTCGGATTGTGTCGGAACTTCCACGCGTCATGGTGCGGCAAGTATTACTCAGATAGAGATATTACCCAAGCCTCCGGTTGGTTTGAATCCGGATACCCCATGGCCTTACTATCCAAATGTGCTGAAGACCAGCAGTTCGCATAAAGAAGGTGGCAACCGTAGATGGAGTCTTACTTCCAAACAGTTTATCGGGGAGGATGGTAAAGTTGGTGCCGTTGAGGTGGAGGAAGTGACTTGGGATAAGGATGAGACCGGCCGATGGATCATGAAAGAGACCGGAAAAAAGGAACTGATAAAAGCAGATCTTGTCTTATTGGCTCTCGGTTTTATTCATCCGGTGCATACGGGACTTTTAGACGATCTAAGTCTTTCCTATGATTCTCGTGGAAACGTAAGTGTCAATAAGGATCAGATGACATCTTGTGAGAAAGTGTTTGCTGCAGGAGATACAATAACAGGCGCAAGTCTGGTGGTACGTGCCATTGCTTCTGGAAGAAGTCTGGCGGAAAGAGTTCATGCCTATTTAACTGTTTAGAGTTTTATAAGTAATCGAAATATAAAGGGAGATTCAGAATTTTTATTCTGTTTATGATTAAGTGTTGATTAGTTATCCCTAAGGGCTGTTTTCTACGTGAGTAGAGGACAGCCTTCTTTCTTTTTATAGTTCATCTCTCATATTTCATTTCTTTCCGTATATTTGCATCTTGAATGAATCAGCTACTAATTCAACTATTGCATCCAATGAAAAACAGATCTTTCTACAAAGTAACGATACTGACTCTTCTGGTCTATGTATTGGTCCCACTAAAACTGAGTGCGCAACAACTGGATGTGAATGCTGATTTAGTCAGTTCGTTTGTCTGGCGTGGATTCTTTCAGGGCAATGACGGTCCTGCCTTTCAACCGACATTGTCTTTGAGTACGGATCAATTCAACATAGGAGTGTGGGGGTCCACTGATTTCAAATCAGCAAAAGAAATTGACCTTTTCATCGGTTATACCGTCGGACCATTGAGCCTGACTGTCACAGACTACTGGTGGGAGGGACAATATGCGGCAGGTTATTTCAATTATACGAAAAATAAAACTGACCACTGGATGGAAGCATCTCTGGGGTATGACTTTGAGGAAGCATTGCCACTTACGTTGACGTGGAGCACCATGCTATATGGACCCGACACGAATGCAGGAGGTGAAAAGATGTATTCCTCTTATCTGGAAGCAATATACTCAACAAGCATGAAAGGTGTCGGATTGGATATGGGAATCGGGGTGGTTCCTTTCAGGAGTGATTTCTACCAGTGTAATCATTTTGCCGTGACAAATATATATATCAAGGGAAGCAAGAAACTCAAGATATCGGATACTTTTGAACTGCCTCTTTTTGTACAGCTCATCTTCAATCCGAGTGCCGAACAGTCTCATCTGGTCGCAGGGTTTTCCTTTTGACATATTTTCCTTTGTAAATCAATAAGATGTTTTATCTGCTATCTATAAAGATATTGTCTGTATTTAGATATTAATGTGAAACTTTTTTAGAAATATATAGCAATTGGAACAATTCAATGCTTACCTTTGTTGTCGGAATCAATAAAAAGTAATACGACTATGTGTGGAATTGTAGGCTATATTGGCTCGCGACAAGCGTACCCTATTTTAATTAAAGGGTTGAGACGTCTTGAATATCGCGGGTATGACAGTGCCGGAGTTGCACTGATGAATGATAACCAAATCTTAAATGTCTATAAGGCGAAGGGGAAAGTCTCCGATTTGGAATCCAGTATTGAAAACAGGGATGTCTCGGGCACTGTCGGGATTGCGCATACCCGTTGGGCTACTCATGGTGAGCCGTGTCAGGCAAATGCCCATCCTCATTATTCTTCTTCAGAGAATCTGGCATTAATTCACAATGGCATTATTGAAAATTATGCCGTGCTGAAAGAGAAACTCCAGAAGAATGGATTTGTGTTTCAAAGTACCACCGATACAGAAGTGCTTGTTCAGCTTATCGAATATATCAAAGATTCTCATCAGATTGATTTGCTTTCTGCCGTGCAGCTTGCTTTGCGCACAGTGGTAGGCGCTTATGCGATAGCGATACTGGATAGAAACAATCCGGATGAGATAATCGCGGCACGCAAGAGCAGTCCGCTGGTAGTAGGAGTGGGTGACAATGAGTTCTTCCTTGCTTCTGACGCGACTCCGATTGTGGAATATACCAATAAGGTGATCTATCTGGATGATGAAGAGATTGCAGTCATCAATCGCAAGACCGGTCTGAAGATTGTGAACCTGAAAAATGTGGAAGTGGATCATGCCGTTCAGACTGTTTCTCTCAATCTGGGCCAATTGGAGAAAAATGGTTTCCCTCATTTCATGTTGAAAGAGATTTTTGACCAGCCTTCGTGTATCATGGATTGTATGCGCGGTCGTATCAATGTGGAAGCAGACAATGTGGTGCTCTCTGCGGTGATTGACCACAGCGAGCGATTACTGGCTGCTAAGCGTTTTATCATTGTCGCTTGTGGCACTTCCTGGCATGCGGCTCTCATCGGCAAGAATCTGATCGAGAGCTTTTGCCGGATTCCTGTGGAGGTGGAGTATGCTTCTGAGTTCCGCTACCGTGATCCTATATTATCCTGTGAAGATGTGGTGATCGCTATCTCTCAGTCCGGCGAGACTGCCGATACTTTGGCTGCTATCGAACTGGCACGATCA
>DATCIB010000203.1:0-4265 GCA_036508045.1 Bacteroidales bacterium | reverse complement strand
TTGCAGCAAGAGCATCTCAAGTCCGTTTTTTGTCTGTGCACCCTGTGCTTCCCCCTTTATCATAAATACCGTTTTTTCAGGATTATAGAGCAGATCGTACAGCAGGTTCTTGTCTGTCAGATACTCATAAGGAATTGGAGGGTAGTTGTTTACATTAGGATACATACCCTGAGGAGTAGAGTTTATGATGATTGAATAATCTTCAATCACATTCACATCCAGGTCCTCATACGTCAGAGCACCGTCTTTTCCGGTGCGCGAAACAAACAAATATTCAATTCCCAGACTTTTTAATGCGTAAGCTACCGCTTTCGAAGCACCTCCTGTCCCAAGAATCAATGCTTTCCGGTGGTTAGGCTTCAATAAACCTTCCAAAGTCAAAGCGAAGGCTTTCCAATCAGAATTGAATCCTTTTAATCTTACTTTATCTTTGCTGCGGGTAAATTTGATGACATTTACAGCTCCGATCTCCTTAGCGCAAGAATCCATCTCATCAAGCATTGGAATTATTTTCTCTTTGTATGGTGTTGTCACATTCAGACCATACAAGTTCTTCTGAGTTTTTACAATTGTAGGCAGGTCATTGAGATCAGGTATTTCGAAATTGACATATTCAGCTTCAAGTTTCTCCGAGAGAAACTTATTATTGAAGAAATCTTTAGAGAAAGAATGTCCCAACGGGTATCCCACTAATCCATATATTTGTTTCATATTTTTCTTATTTGGTAGTTGGCTCATTTGGTTTTTCTGCAGTATATAAACCGCAAATTCCAAATGTAAGAGATTCAAAACGTGCATTCCGGAAGCCGACCTTTGAAAGAATCCGGGTCATGGCAGCAAACTGAGGGACAGCGGCAATTGACTCTGGTAAGTATTCGTAAGCCCTTTTGTCTTTCGATAAAGATTTACCCAAAAACGGGATGACAGTTTTCGTGTAAAAATGGTACATCTGTTTCATCGGAAAAGATTGTGGCGTAGTAAGCTCCAGAATAGAAAGGTGCCCTCCCGGCTTCATTACCCGAAACATCTCAGCATATCCAGCCTCCATATTCTCGAAGTTCCGAACTCCGAAAGCAGCAATGACAGCATCAAAAAAATCATCGTTAAAGGAGAGTGAAGTGCAATCTTCTTGTTTAAAGCTGATGCTTTCTGATAATCCCAACGATGATACTTTCTTTTTTCCTATTTCCATCATTCCGGTTGAAAGGTCAATACCTGTTATTCTCTCCGGATGGAGAAGATTGAAAGCATTGATTGCATAGTCGCCTGTTCCCGTTGCCACGTCAAGAATATCTTTTGGCCCAAAAGCCTTTAAAACCATAATACCTTTTCTGCGCCAGTAGCGATCAATACCCATGGAAGCGGTGTGATTGAAACGATCATAATTAGGAGCAATGTTGTTAAACATCGCTCTAACCTGATCCGTCTTTCGCTCTTCCCGGTTATAGGGGACTATATTTTCAACCTCTTTCTTCATTTTGCAAGAAAAGCGGAAACGTTCTTCTCTATACGAGCTATAACATCCTCAGCTTCTGCTTTCTCAAACTTTTCGCCAACGATAGACTCAAACAGTTCGATGTAACGTTCAGAGACACTATTTACATATTCATCCGTCATCTCCGGAACCTGTTGTCCGGCTTTGCCCATAAAGTTGTTTTCAATCAGCCACTGACGTACAAACTCTTTCGACAACTGTTTTTGTGGTTCTCCTTTTTCAAAGCGTTCTTCAAAACCTTTCGCATAGAAATAGCGGGAAGAGTCTGGTGTATGGATCTCATCAATCAGATAAATCTTCCCATCTTTCTTGCCAAATTCATATTTAGTGTCGACCAAAATGAGCCCTTTTGACGCGGCGATTTCGCTTCCTCTTAGAAACAGTGCCATGGTGTACTTCTCCATCAATTCATAATCCTCTTTACTCACAATACCCTGAGCGATGATCTCCTCTTTAGAGATATTTTCATCATGACCTTCATCCGCTTTCGTGGTAGGAGTTATGATTGGCAAAGGAAATTTCTGGTTTTCTTTCAAGCCTTCAGGAAGAATCACCCCGCATAAGTTCCGTACTCCTGAAGTATAATCTCTCCATGCACTTCCGGTTAGATAGCCCCGAATAATCATTTCCACACGAAAACCTTCGCATCGTATACCTACTGTGACCATTGGGTCCGGTGTCGCGATTTTCCAGTTTGGCACAATATCCGCTGTTGCATCCAGAAAGCTGGCAGCTATCTGATTTAAAACCTGTCCTTTGAAAGGAATACCTTTCGGCAGAATTACGTCAAAAGCTGAAATACGGTCAGTAGCCACCATTACCAGCAGTTCGTCGTTAATGTTATACACATCGCGTACTTTTCCGTGATATACACTTCTTTGTCCTGGAAAGTTGTAGTCGGTTCTAGTTAGTGCTTGCTTCATAATGTATCTATATTTAATGTAATAGCAAAGTTGGATTTGGTCATTTCTTCAACTGTACAAAGGTATATATTCGTTTTGAATTGCATGTTTATCATGTTCGAAAATAATCATAATTAAGCACTTTAATTTACTTTCTCAGAAGCGGTTTTTTTAATAAGGATTCCTTTACGGCACCATTTAGTTGAAAAACATTTATCTCTTCTGAAACTCTCTTTCGGTTTTTTTCTGCTTACTCTTCGTTTTTGACTTATTTGTTGTACTTTTGCATTTTTCAATCAAAAAGAATATTATATGAAAAGAATGAGATATCATAGTGCTTGTAAAGGTCTGTTGTTTTGCGTCATAGCTTTGCTCTGTTCTTGCCAGGATGATGCAGAAAAATCGCCCGACACCTCCTCTTTGTATGCATTCTCACATTATGGAAAGACTTTCTCAGATTTAAATGATACACATTTGAGTGCAGCTCAGTCCATTGGAATCGAGCCTGTATCCTCCCGTGAAGAAGCGAAGAAGCTGAAAGGTAAACTTGAGGAGGTAAAATCCAATACATATTATCAGATCGACGACCTGACTCATTCCATCCCTTTTCTGGTCCCAAAAGCCAAAGAATTGCTGGACGATATTGCGAAGAATATGCTTGACTCCCTGGAAAATAAACGTATCCCTGCTTATACAATCAATGTGACAAGCATCACACGTACTCAGGAAGATATCAAGAGTTTACAAAGAAAGAACGGCAACTCATCTTCAAATTCCGCGCATTTATATGGAACTACTTTTGATGTTTCGTATGTGCGCTTCAATCAAAAACCCAGTGGCAGCTGGTTTGGTCCTAAGAAAAGTGAAGAAGCAAGTACCGCACTCCTCAAGAGTGTGTTGGCGCAAGTGCTGTATGACCTTCGGAAAGAAGATCGCTGTTATGTCAGGTATGAGGTCAAACAAGGATGTTTTCATATAACCGCACGTTAATGCATCGCTATTTCATCTATCTCTCCTATGACGGGAGCCGGTATTGTGGTTGGCAAATTCAACCGAATGGTCTCTCTGTACAAGCCGTTTTAGAGGACAGTCTTGCTGTATTACTCCAGTTGACAACCCCTGTTACCGGTGCGGGCCGCACAGATGCAGGAGTTCATGCCCGGCTGATGGTGGCTCATTTTGATGCTATTCTGTCTGTAGATACTTTTTTGCTGACCCAGAAACTGAACCGTATTCTTCCTCCGGATATTGCTATATTCAAGATCGCAGAGGTTCGGAGAGATGCGCATGCACGTTATGATGCATTACGACGAACGTATGAATATTGGATGACACCGGAAAAGTCTCCTTTTAACCGCCAATGGGTCTGCCGGTATTATGCTCCTATGGATTTTGACCGGATGAACGAGGCTTGTAAGATTCTGATGGAATATACCGATTTTACCAGTTTCAGCAAACTTCATACAGATGTCAAGACAAACGAATGTCAGATTTACAAGGCGGAATGGACAGAAAGAGCGGGTCATCTTTACGTTTTTACTATCCAAGCTGATCGGTTCTTACGTAATATGGTCCGTGCGATTACCGGTACTTTGATAGAAGTCGGAAAAGGAAAACTGACGTACGAAGGATTCCGTCAAGTGATAGAGCAAAAAGACCGGTGTGCCGCAGGTTCCTCGATGCCTGCACAAGCACTTTACCTTACCGGGATAGAGTACGATAATGCGCTGTTCCTTTCTGAGAAGACAGAGGTCGGTTAGTTGATTCAAATTTTACAACATACATATGTGGTTACTTCTAGCATTCAGTTCGGCGTTCTTTCTGGGTTGGTATGACATCTCTAAAAAGACATCTCTAAAGGAAAATGC
>DATCIB010000202.1:0-8180 GCA_036508045.1 Bacteroidales bacterium | reverse complement strand
TAGAAAAAGTCTGCTCCCAGCTTTTGAATACCGAGAAAATGGGTGTCCAATCTTCTGCGCCCTATCTTGTCTCCTCCGGGTTTGGATATGATAGCCTTACCAAAACGAGCAACCAAAGGCCCAACAATCATAACAGAACCTCTAAGAGCCCCATTCTTTTTTATATACTCGTCAGTATTGAGAAACGAAAAATTAAGATTGTCCGCTTGAAACGAATAGCTTTTTTTGCCAATGCGTTCTACCTTGACCCCCATTTCGCAGAGCAACTGAATCAGATTATTGACATCCAGAATATCCGGAACGTTATTGATTACTACTTTCTCCGAAGTTAGCAACGTAGCGCATATAACTTGTAGAGCCTCATTTTTTGCGCCCTGCGGTGTTATTTCTCCGCTTAACTTGCGTCCTCCCTGTATTACAAAAGATGCCATAATCTTGAAGATTAAATTCTTCCGCCTGGTATGTTTCTCCGCTTCCGAAAGTTATTGTTACTCACACCGGAGCTCACCCCTTCTCTGTTACCGATAAGTTTGACAAAACGCTGATCAAGGGAAATCTCTCCATGCGAATAATCTTTCAGGTCATCAAATATCTTCTGATCGTCCACAGAGTCTTTGTTCCAGATCAGAAAGTTTTTCTTCATCTGATTGGCTAGTAATGCAATAAGAAAAGTTTTCTCTTCTCCTTCAGGATATTCCATCGCCTTCTTTATCATTCCTTCGATAAATCGTCCATAGTGACGATAGCGGATGCGCACGCTAGGATAAGGGATTCGTGTAGGTTTAGCATACAAATCATCCTTACGGGTTATCTCATACGGATAATCAATATCCAGTTCGAAATCAGACATGATTGCGAGATGATCCCATAATTTATGTTTAAAGTCATTGACATCTCTCAGATGGGGAAACATATTTCCCATCAGATTGACAATAGAGTAAGCACATACGGTACGTTCCTCTTTGGTTGGCAATGAGACACAGTGATCCACCATCTGTTGGACGTGTCTGCCATATTCAGGTAATATTAATCTTTTCACTTGCGTATTGTATTCAAATTCATTCATTGTTGCCTTCCTTTCTTTATTAGGGAAAAACACACGATGCGACAAAAATACAAAAAACAAACGAATAATCCGTCCTTTGGAGCTAAAATACGAATTAATAGCAGATTCCACCACCTTTGGAGCAGAATATTTGTATTCTGCCACATGTAATTGAAAAAAACAGAGCCTTTCACCAGAAGAGATTTATTTGCATAGATGTTGCACGTATTCATTTTTTCTTACCTTTGCTTCGATGAAAAATGGAAACGAATGACTTTGAAACACAAAAAAGTTCGGCAATACCTTTGGCACAGGCCAAGAAAGGCGAGAAAGTATCTGTGGAAAATACGTAAAGCCAAATACGGAAGAGGCTTTGGCATTCACTCCCCTTTTGTTTATTCGCTTATCACAAATGTATTAAGGGAAAAGAGTCTTTATTATGATTACAAGAGGATTGAACTGTTGCGCGACGCTCTGTTGAATGATTCTTCTCTCCTTCAGGATCGTGATACGCAAAAAACTATCAACAAATTCCATACATCTGAACGACACGGACGCTTCTTATTCCGCCTGGTAAACTTTTTTCATCCGGAAACTCTTCTGGAAATCGGGACCGGTCTCGGAGTTGACACCCTTTATATGGCATCTCCTCACGCAGACTGTCGATGCATCACTCTTGAAGAAGATCCGTGCCTGCAAAATCTTTCAGCGAAATTATTCACTAGTCACGTCACCTCCAATATTGAGTCTTTGAAAGGGGGATGGGAAGAAATGTTGGAACAAGTACTGAGAAATACGGAGAAACTGGACTTTGTATGCCTGAATGCCACCTCGCAACAGCCGATTCGCGAACTATACAAGATGTGCCGCACCAAAATGCATGATCAATCCATCTTCATTATCCGCAATATACGCACTTCCATAGAATTGTATGAATTGTGGGAAGAGTTGAAAAAAGAAGAAAATGTTGTTTCTGCGGTAGATATGTATTCGATGGGCATACTATTCTACAATCCTTCGTTAACTAATAAGCAATATTCACTATATTATTAATCTAATAAAGAAAAGAAAGGGACTAACTAATGATTTACACAAAGAAAGGTGATGATGGAAGTACTAGTCTTGTTGGCGGTACCCGTATATCGAAAACTGACCTTCGAATTGAAACTTATGGCACTGTAGACGAACTCAATTCATTTCTTGGAGTCCTACTCTGTGATATGCATAATGATGGAGAACGCGATATGATTCTTTTCATACAAAATAAGCTCTTTTCTATCGGCTCTTATCTGGCAACTGAAGCAGAAAAGAGGGTGCATCAGGAGTCTGGAGGTATCTATGATAATGATATTAAACTATTGGAAAGAGCTATTGACGCTTTGGAACTTGACCTTCCGAAATTGACAAACTTCATCCTTCCCGGAGGAACGCGTTCTGCTGCGTTAGCTCATGTATGCCGCACTGTTTGCCGACGTTCCGAACGGCTTATTTTTAGGTTGGATGAGAAGCAACCCATCGACTCCTCTGTGAAGGTTTTTATGAACAGGCTCTCTGATTATCTCTTCTTAATTGCAAGAAAAGAGTGTTTTGTTACTGGAACCAGTGAAATTCCTTGGGATATCTGATAATATATGAAAAAAAAATCTATTTTTGCGCCCAAATAGAATCGTATTTAAGCTATAACCAATTAAAGCATTAAAATAACTATGTATTGGACACTTGAACTTGCATCAAAACTAGAAGATGCTCCATGGCCTGCAACCAAAGATGAACTGGTCGACTTTGCTATTCGCTCAGGAGCTCCTCTTGAGGTTGTTGAAAACCTGCAGGAAATCGAAGACGAAGGAGATATATATGAAGGCATCGAAGATGTCTGGCCTGATTATCCAAGTAAAGAAGACTTCTTCTTTAATGAGGAAGAATACTGATTTTTTGCTTTTATCTGCAGGAAAATACACTTGTCGGGAATAGATTCAATACTATTTTCCCGGCCGAACATTAAAAAAGGACGGCTCAAAAGCAATTTTGATTCGTCTTTTTTGTTTAAATATACGCAAGCTGTTGTTTTACACATCAAAGATGAAGAAAAGAAGTATCTACTCGCTGATAGGATTAGCATTTTTCCTGCTGCTCTCTGAGAGATCGAGGGCACAGGTTGATGCGCAATTCAGCCAGTATTTTGATGTGCTCAATTACTACAACCCGGCCGCCGCGGGAAAAGACAATGTGCTTAGAGTCTCCGGCATTGACCGCATGCAATGGGTCGGAGTACGTAATGCTCCTCAAAGCTTCTTTTTCTCAGTAGACACACCATTCAAGTTGTTCAACCGAAAACAAGGTGTTGGGATTTGCTTCTTCAATGAAAGTATCGGTTTGTTCACCAACCGCTCTTTTTCCCTACAATATGCATTAAAGATAAAACTCTTTGGAGGAGAATTAAGTATTGGTCCACAGCTTGGTTTCTTTGATCAAGGGTTTGATGCTTCAAAGATTTACATTCCTTCTTCGGAATACCACCAATCTTCCGAAGATGGTATTCCGACCTCAAGTGGACAAGGGATGACCTTTGACGCAGCTTTGGGGGCTTTTTATACACATAAGAACTATTATGTCGGACTTTCCACCACACATATGATGGAAAGCACTATACAGCTGGATTCCAAAACGACCACCTATCTGCCGCGAGCCTTTTATTTTTTAGGGGGGTGCAATATTCCATTAAAAAAATCGTTAATTGATTTACAGCCGTCTCTGATGGTCAAAAGCGATCTTATTACAACTCAATTAGATGTCACTCTCAGAGGATGGTTTAATAAACGGTTTAGTGGAGGATTAACCTGGCGTCCCGGTGATGCCGTCGTCGTATTGCTCGGAGCCAAAATAAAAAGTATTCAAGTGGGTTATTCCTATGACATAAGCATCTCAACGATGGCCGGTGCCTCCAATGGAAGTCATGAATTGGGAATGAGTTATTGCTTTGACTTAAAGAACTTAAACAACAGTAAGAACAAACACAAAAGCGTACGCATATTATAAAGTATGAGAAAATTAATTGTAAGTAGCACTGTCTCCATGCTGATTCTTTCCTCTTGCATGGGCACAGGAAGCAGCAGCGGCGAATTGGTCGGTGTAGGCGGTACAGCTTGGTCAGAACCAGCACCTTATGGAATGGCCCAGATTAAGAGTGGTTCCATACAGATCGGCCCCAATGAAAAAGACTCTTTGTGGGGAATTACGGCTCCTACCAAAGAAATATCTGTAGACGCTTTCTGGATGGACGAGACCGAAATAACCAACTCCAAATACAAACAGTTTGTATACTGGGTACGCGACTCTATCATCCGCGAACGGCTCTTTGACCCCAACTACGGGGGTGATGAATCGTACAAGATTGAAGAAGATAAAAACGGCGATCCGATCAAACCGCATCTGAACTGGAAGAAGGTACTCCCAAGTCCTCGCAGAGCAACTGAAGATGAGCTCCGCGCTTTGGGGAGCGTCTATTATATGAATCCGATTGATGGCGTGAAGATGCTGGATGCCTCTCAGATGAACTACTACTACGAATGGTTTGATCATACGAATGCGGCACAAAGAGCCAACCGTATAAATCCTTTGGATCGTGAACGAAACACGGATATCACCATTGATCCCAACCAACAAGTGATGATATCAAAAGACACCGCATTTTTTGATGACGAGGGACGTATTGTCAACCAGACTGTCACCCGCCCGCTGCAGAGTCTTTATGATTTCCTGCATACACGCATTGTCAATATATATCCAGATACTACCTGTTGGGTGAATGACTTCTCCAACAGTTACAATGAACCATACATGAAACTCTATTTTTCACATCCGGGATACAATAACTATCCGGTAGTAGGAGTCTCTTGGGAACAAGCTACTGCTTTTTGCGTATGGCGCACCAACCTGCTCCGTGCCTCTACATTCAACATGTCCGGACGCCAGATTATGGAATACCGTCTGCCGTCAGAAGCCGAATGGGAATATGCCGCACGTGCCGGCAACACGGATCAGCTGTATCCCTGGGCAATCAATGGCACCCAGTCTCAAAAAGGCTGTTTTTATGCTAACTTTAAACCTGAGAGAGGTAACTACCCGAAAGATGGTAATTTGATCTCCGGTCCTGTTGCCGCCTATGCTCCCAATGAATTCGGCTTATATGACATGGCTGGAAACGTAGCTGAATGGACCTCAACGACCTATACTGAGTCTGGCGTTCTTTCTCAGAATGATTTGAATCCTGACTTCCGATACGACGCTGCAAAAGAAGACCCATACAATCTCAAACGGAAAGTGGTAAGAGGCGGTTCATGGAAAGATGTAGCGGAATTTGTACGCTCAGACTCCCGTACCTTTGAATACCAAAACGAAAGCCGTTCCTATATCGGCTTCAGATGTGTGAGATCCCTAATAAGCAACGGAAAAAGAAAGTAAATAAAAGATAGAACAATGAACAATCTAAAATTCACTAGAATCGAAAGATTCATGGTTTCCGATAGAGGAAGAAGAATTACGAATTTTGCATATAGCTGGGGAGCCGCAATTGTGATCATCGGTGCTTTATTCAAAATTATCCACTTGCCTTTTGCCAACATGATGTTATCATTTGGTATGGGAACAGAGGCTTTGATCTTTATCCTTCTTGGATTTGACGTGCCTTTTAAAGCATACAAATGGGAAGAAGTTTTCCCGGTACTTGACAGCAAAAAAGAAGAAGACAGACCCGACTTCAGCAATCTGAGCAAAGGAGAGATTGGCGGTTTTGTCGGTGGAGGTTCAGGCATCGTCGGAGACGGTTCCGATTTCGTTGGAGGAGGCTCTGGTGTAGTTGGTGGAGGCTCTGGTGTTGTCTTTGTTGGTGGTGGCGCAGGGCAGACTGCCGGTGCTGCAACTTCGGATGGCGGCTTCGCATCTACCGGAGGAGGCGTGGTCTGTGCGGGTGGTCCGCAACCATTTATCCCTGCCGGACTTAATGTTAGTGATGAAGATGTGGAAAGCTTATCTGATAGTATACAAAAACTCTCACAAGCTTCTCAACAGATTTCCAAGATGGCTGAGCATGTCACCTCTTTCGGACAAACAGCAAGTTCTTTGGCGAACGTATCAGAAACCCTGCTTAACTCCTATCGTGGTATCTCAGATAACTCAGAAGGAATAGTAAGCAACTCGATCGATTACATCAATCAGATGGAATCCATCAACCGTAACCTCTCCGGACTGAACACTATTTATGAGATACAGTTGAAGAGTCTTAGTTCGCAGATTGATGCTATTGACAAAGTAAATAATAGTCTCACCAGAATCAAAGACATGTACGAATCCTCTGCAGGCGACTCGGGCAAGTTCCGTGAAGAGACAGAGAAGATGTCACAACAGCTTTCTGCATTAAATACTGTGTACGGCCGTATACTCAATGCTATGACCGCAAACATATACGGGAATAACGGGAATAACGGAAATCGTTTTTAAATAAAGAATCTAACAAACAGATATGGCAGCAACTAACGCACCGGAGACCCCGAGGCAGAAGATGATAAATCTGATGTATATCATCCTCACCGCCTTGCTTGCTCTTAACGTCTCCTCAGACGTTTTGAACGGGTTTTCTCTGGTAGAAAAAAGCATCTCGAAAACGACCGAAAATGCCACGATACAAAATAACTCTCTGTACAATGACCTCGAATCGTATTATCAAAAGAACCCGGAGAAGGTAAAAGAATGGTATGATAAAGGAATGATGGTCCGCAAACTCTCCGACTCTCTTTATAATTATGCGCAAGATTTGAAAGTCCGCATAGTTAAGAAAGCAGATGGTAAAAAAGGAGATGTAAACAATATCGAGGCTTTGGATAATGTAGATGCCGCCGGACAGGTTATGTTGAGAGAAGTCTCCAACAACGAAGGAGAAAAACTCTACAAGGCGATCAACAATTACCGCACTTCCATCCTTGAGATGGTGCAAGACAGTTTGAAACGAACCGTCATTGCTTCTAACCTTGGCACGGAGAGAAGTAAGAAAGCAAAAGCAGCAAATAAGAACTGGGAAGAATCTATGTTTGAAAATATGCCTGTTGCCGCCGCGGTAACGATCCTTACCAAACTTCAGAATGACATCCGCTATGCTGAGTCAGAGATTGTCCATACACTCGTTACTAACATTGACGTAAGCGATTTTCGCGTCAATCAGATTAAAGCATACGTGATACCCAACTCCCGCAATGTGATACGGGGTGGGAAATATACCGCACAACTGGTACTCTCGGCAGAAGATTCCACACAGCTTCCTCATTACTATGTCAACAACAAAGAACTGGCTGCTGACCTGAAAGGAAAGTATGAGATGATCTGCAATACCACCGGCAACTTCTCACTGACAGGCTTCATTGAGTTACAGCACGCAGACGGGACAAAAATTATGCGTCCTTTCAAAGAAGATTATACCGTCGTCGAACCTACAGCGACAATCTCCCCAACGTTGGTCAATGTCTTTTATGCAGGTATTGAGAATCCGATAGAGATCTCCGTTCCGGGTGTGCCCAACAGCCAGGTGACTGCAACCATCACCAATGGCAACGGGACACTCACCCGCGCAGGAAATAACTGGAGCGTAAAGCCGACGCAGATCGGTAAAGAGTGTCTGATTGCAGTCAGTGCCTCCCTGGACGGACGAAGCCAAGTGGTAGCCACCAAGACATTCCGTGTACGCGCATTGCCTACACCTCGTCCTTTCATCGTTTACACGGATGATAAAGGGGTTCAACAACGCTACAAGGGTGACCGTGCGATATCCAAAGCCAGCCTTCTCTCTGCCCCCGGAATCATTGCCGCTTTGGATGATGACTTCCTGGATGTGACATACAAGGTGCTGAGCTTTGAAACAACTTTCGTCAATGCCATGGGAGACAATGTCTTTGAACGCACTGAAGGAACTAAGTTCTCAGAGAAAATGATGGAACGATTTCGTAAGTTGAGCAAAGGAAGCCGCTTCTTTATCTCCAGAGTCCGCGCTATCGGTCCGGACGGTGTAGAGCAAAGTCTTCCTCCTCTAGAAGTTAGTATTAATTAGAAAACACGATTAGTGATGAAACATACAGTAATAATTGCCACA
>DATCIB010000201.1:0-8188 GCA_036508045.1 Bacteroidales bacterium | reverse complement strand
GAATTGTAACCAATAAAAAAGTCCCGAAGATTGTTATCTTCAGGACTCTTTTGCTTTGTTGGCGGTGCGGACGGGACTCGAACCCGTGACCCCATGCGTGACAGGCATGTATTCTAACCAACTGAACTACCGCACCAACTTTGTAAAGCAATGCAAAGGTAGTGCTAGAAATTGAATTTGCAAATTATTCCGCTCACTTTTTTGATTTTTTCTTAACTTGCCTCTACATTCAACGAATCCTCACCTTACCTTTTGACATTCATTGTTTACAAGCTTTCATTATTTTGCTTTACCTGTTGTACCGGAAGTCACACCGTTTTCTCCAAATGCATCAATTGAAAACCAATATTGTTGGTCTTTATCGAGACTTCGAATGGTAATCGTGGTGTCGCTATACACCTGATAACTGCGATATAATTTATCCGGTTGCGTTCCAAATCTTACATTATAGCCAACTGCGTTTTGTTGTTTCTTCCACTGTAATGTTACATTGCGGGAGTCATTCTCATCTCTTTTAGCAACCAGTGAACGAACTTTTGCAGGCTTGCTACCGGTACCGGAACCAAAAACACGAAAACCGGAAATAGCAAAAGTACCATCGGGCACACGATAGTTCGTCACTTTTAGATATCGAGCTTTGAGAGGAGTCTTCATTACGTGATATTGATGTGTCAAGTCCTCGGTATTGGTTGTTTTATCAACCAATGTATTCCAGTTCTTATTGTCAGAAGAATATTCCAAAAGGTATTGTTGGGCGAGTATACCATCACGACCATAAAGTTGAGTGTTGTTTTCGGCAAAGTTTAGCTGCACGGCATTGACTGTGCAATTATTGCCTAAATCAACACATAGCCATTCTCCTTTATCACCTGTCTGAGCACTCCAGTAATCTCTTACATTTTCATCAAAAGCCAAATTTATTGGATTAGATGGCAGACTTGACGAAGCTTCACCACTCTTATTATAAGAAAGCATCATCCATCCGGGAAACAGTTCGCTTACATCCTTGTATTTATGATCAGGCATAATTGTTGGCAAATCGCCAAATTCGGTATGCGCAATCATCTTGCCTTCCTTATCGAAAGTGACAGGAAACAAACCCAATCTGCGTTCAAACATATGCTTTACTGAAATTGACATAGTTGCTATATGCCACCAATTACCATACTTATCTGTAAAAGTTGAACCATGTCCGGCACTACCGATAAAGCCTTCAGGTTTAGCCGAGAATGGATTATTTGAGGCATAAGTAAATGGGCCCAGAGGGCTTTCAGAAATGTAATATCCATCTCCATAGCTTTTATATTCAGTACCCGGTGCAGAATATTGTAAATAGTACTTTCCATTGTACTTAGTCATCCAGGGTGCTTCAATCCATGGATTATCCTCTTTGGTGTTGTAATCACCCGGGCGTTCCCAGCCATGTTTTAATGGTTCCCCTTTTAAGCAGGATACTGTTTTCCCTATCGGATTCATTTTATTATTTACATCCAACTCAACTACCTTAATATAATCGTTATTGCTGCAACCATAATAAAAATAAACCCTGCCATCTGTATCCTCAAAAATATCCGGATCGCCGACTGCCAATGGAAACGAGCTATTGTATGCTTCCCATGTACCGGCAATAGGATCAACAGCGCGGTAAAGAATATGACTGTTTAATGGTATATAATATAACTCACCTCCAACTACAGCTGCTGTAGGTGCATCAAGTTCAAAGGGAAGATCTTTTGTGATGACAAGATTCCAATTAAGCATATCGTTTGAATACCAGTATCCACCCGACTGTGTTGCAAATAAATAATATATGCCTTTAAACAAAACAATAGTCGGATCGGCCGCTATACGTTTTGATGGCTTATTTAAGGTGAATCGATAGCTAATATTCAAAGGATTGCAGTAGGTCTGCACAACCGGTCGCTGAGGTAATACCTCCATGGTAAATAAAAATGCTACCACTAACATTGTTACTAATTTCCGCATAATCTTTCTAATATTAATTTAAAAGTAAGTAAGAGTTCAGATGTCTATCGTACAAAGATAGGGTAGAATCTGATTCAAAATTCAGACAGATAAAGAAATGAGATTTGGAAGAGCTAAATAAGTTATTATCTCGTTGTTAATCTATGACTTACAAGAAATGAATAGTCGTAAAAATGAGAAAACAGGAAACATCCGATAGACACTAAAGCCCCTTACTTATTGAATGATCAGACCAGTTATGCAGAAGCAGATCCAATCTGCATCACTTTTTCCTCAAGTTCTTCACGTGTGTAGTTTGTTTTGTTTTTAATCTTATAGCGGTAATTATAGATTGTTGATGCAGACGTGCGTAAGAAACCAGCCATTTTAGCAACATCAGTTATACCCAGTCGCATGAGAGCATAAACACGCAGTTCGGTATTAAGCAGTTGTCCGGGTTTCAATTGTAGATATTCTTCATCCACAAGTAATCCGGCAAAATCCTTTACAAACGTTGGAAAAAGTTGAATAAATGTATTGTCGAAAGTGTCGTAAAATGCTTTCAGCTCATCTTCAATGAACTGTTTGGATTTGATGGTACGCAACAAATCGTCCATTTTTCCCGCTGTAGCTGTCTTATTGAGTAAGCGCCGATAATCATCCAGTTTGTTTATATACACAGAACACTGATCCACATATCGTCCAATGTATTCCTCTTTAATCATATTGGATTCCAGCAGACTTTTATTCACTTCTTTGAGTTGACTATTGATGGCAAACAGTTCCTCATTGGCCTTACTTAATTCTTTTCGGGCAACAGTCAACTTTCTCATCTGTTTGTACACAATGAATATTGCGATTAGAAGGAATAAAGAAAGAATACAAATGCTGATAAGTGACACGATTAACAGATCTTGTCGGGCTTTTTCCTGCGCTTGATATGCCTTGTCGATAATGGGCAACATCTTTGAGATTGCGAATGTTCGTATACGAGAATTACAGAAAAGGGCATCTTCCAATGACCGTTTTATATACTTATAAGCCCTGTCTATATCGCCTTCTTCATAAAGAATAAAAGCAAGGCTGCTCAACGAAATATATTCCTTATTCACAGACTGAAGATCGTTTATTGCCGCAACCGTCAACCAGTATTTTTCGTGTTGCCTATCACCTTTCTTTTGATACAGAGAAGATATGGTGTAAGCAATATATGCCTTATCCCGTATTTCAGATCGGATGGTTTGAAAATGGGCCAACAAGAGTTTTAATGCAACATCATTTTGTTTTTGTGCAATGAGCACATACGTTTTATCAATAAAATAGCCGCTAGATGTTGGATCACGTAATACAGCCAGGGAATCACGGAAAGCAGCCATCTGATAGTTATACTTACTCTTTTCCTGATTTACAGCATAATCCTCCATATATCCCAACACAGATCTGTATATATCAAAATAGCGCACTTTTAATTGCGGAACAGCATCTTTGTCTATGCCTTGCAAAATATCCAGAGCCTCCTTATACATACCTGTGATCCCCCAAATATGTGCCAAATCCAATCGCGCTTCATTCTGCTTCTTAAGGTCATTAAGACTATCGCTCAGTTTTAGTTTTTCCTGAGCATACTTTAGTGCTGAATCAGACTTATACGACCGGTATTCTTCAAACAATTGATTATCAATAGAATATACCGAACTGTCAGACAACCCTGGTTTGAGCAACTCTTTGAGCTTATTGAGTTTATCCTCTTTTTGGTTTGCATACATTTGGAAATTATCCACTGTCTTATCGAGTACTTGCAACAACGAGTCATAATCCTGTTGGGCAAAAAGGAATATAGAGAAGGCAAAACAGGGCAATAAGACAATAAATCTTTTCATAGTCAGATTCTTTTGTGGCAAAAATAGATAAAATAGTTGTACAATGAATGCTGCAAGAAGGTGAGATTTGCAAGATCTAATACGCTCTCTTTTGATTTTTTCTTAACTTTGTCACCTCAATACACTAACAGGAAGAAAAATGAGAAATACACCGATAGACCCGGTCATCGCTGAAGAAGTTATCAGTCAGTTCAATATCCCCGATTTTGGCAAAGCAACTATCCGTGAAGTGGTAGCCATGGCCTCTGAGATTGAAAAGAAAACAGGGAAAGAGTTTATTCACATGGAGATGGGAGTACCGGGGCTCAAACCGGCTCAGGTTGGTGTGGATGCCGAAATCGCAGCTCTGAAGAATGGAGTGGCTGCCATCTATCCGATCATTGACGGACTGCCTGAACTGAAAAAGGAGACTTCCCGTTTCATTAAAGCTTTCATCGATATCAAGATCTCTCCGGAATGTTGCGTCCCTGTGGTCGGTTCGATGCAAGGCACCTTCGCCTCTTTCCTCACCTGCGGACAGTGTGACAAAGGGAAAGATACCATTCTTTTCATTGATCCGGGCTTCCCGGTTCAGAAACAGCAGATCACTGTATTGGGACTGAAATATGAATCTTTTGATGTCTATGACTTCCGCGGAGCCAAACTGGAAGCTGAACTGGAATCTTTCCTGGCAAAGGGAAATATTGCGGCGATCATCTACTCTAACCCAAACAATCCATCCTGGATCTGCTTGAATGAAGAGGAACTGGCGATTATCGGTAAGCTCTCCAACAAATATGACACGATCATCCTCGAAGACCTGGCCTATTTCGGCATGGACTTCCGCAAAGACTTTGGCACACCGTTTCAGCCACCTTATGTACCTACTGTCGCAAGATATACGGACAATTACGCGCTACTCATCTCCGGTTCGAAGGCATTCAGTTATGCCGGACAACGTATTGCTGTGGTGGCGATGTCCGACAAACTGTACAACCGCGAGTATCCGGACCTGACTGAGAAATACGGTAACGGAACCTATGGAAGGGTATTTATACACCGTGTATTGTATGCCATCTCATCGGGCACCTGCCACTCCGCGCAATATGCGCTGGCTGCTATGTTTAAAGGAGCAAGCGATGGCGTCTTCAACTTTGTGGAAGAGGTGAAAGAATATGGCAAGAGAGCGAAACGTCTCAAGGAGATCTTCAGTAACAACGGATTTTACATTGTCTATGACAAAGATCTCGGCGAAGATATTGCCGATGGGTTTTACTTCACGATCGGCTATCCGGGCTTGACGGGAAGCGAACTGATGAAAGAACTGATTTATTATGGTGTCAGTGCCATCTCACTGGAGACAACCGGAAGCAATCAAAAAGGGTTGAGAGCCTGCACTTCGTTCATCAAAGATCATCAATATGATTTATTGAATGAACGGATGCAACAGTTCAGAATATGCCATCCAATCGATTAATAGTAACCTTCTAATAACCTGAGAAAATGAGAATAGTTGCCTCTCTTTTGTGTCTGATGACTGCCTTGACAGTTTACGCACAAGACTTTACGGAATACAAGGATCAGAAGGTGAACCGCGTCAACTGCGAACCTTCCCGCGCCTATTTCATACCGCATACCAGTGAGAAATCTGCATTGACGCAAGACCGGAGCCAATCCGCAAACTTCCTGTTGCTCAATGGCAGTTGGAAACTGAAGTGGGTCAAAGATCTCAAAGATCGTCCGACTGACTTCTTTCAATCAGAGTATGATGATACATCCTGGAAAGAAGAAAAAGTACCTTGCAATGTGGAGATGCAAGGTTACGGCGAACCAATTTACACGAATGTAAGTTATCTATGGCCGCTCAATCCCCCTATCATAGACCGCGGAGAGAAAGGTAATCCTGCCATCTCCTACCGAAAAACCTTTGTGCTTCCCCAGGATTGGGACGGACAAAAGGTGACGATTCATTTCAACGGAGTTCAGTCCTGTCTGTATCTCTGGCTAAACGGAAAGTATGTGGGTTTTCATGAAGATGCCATGACCACCGCAGAGTTCGACCTCACACCCTACCTGAAAAAGGGCGAAAACGTTCTGGCAGCTCAGGTGTTTCGCTGGTCGGATGCCAGCTATATGGAAGATCAGGATATGTGGTGGCTGAGCGGTATCTATCGCGATGTCTATCTGATGGCAGAGCCCAAACTTCATATCGAAGACTTCCAGGTAAATACGGATCTCAATGCCGCCTATAACCGATCAGCCATCAGTGTGCTTTACACCATACGCAACAACGAGCCGAAGAATGCCACGGTCAATAAGGTTAGATTCAACATGTATGACAAGGACGACAAACTTGTCTTCAGTGCTGATCAGATCTGCAGCACAAAGCTCAAGAGCGGTCAGAAAGAAACTTTCGGTTTCAATAATCAGGTGATAAACCCGCTCTTGTGGTCTGCGGAGCATCCCAACTTATACAGACTGACCATTACACTACTCGATGGCAGAGGAAAAGCCGTAGAGACACTCTGTCAGGAAGTCGGATTCAGAGAGGTGGCAATAAAAAATGGCATCTTCTATCTCAACGGACAGAAGATTTATATCTATGGCACCAACCATCACGACCAGAATCCGGAGACAGGCAGATACATGCCTCTCGAACTGATTGAGAAAGATCTGAAACTGATGAAAGCCAACAACATCAATGCGGTGCGTACTTCTCATTACCCGAAGACCCCTCAGTTTTATGAATTGTGCAACCGACTGGGGATCTACCTCTGGGATGAGGCAAACATTGAAAGCCACGGAGCCTTTAAAGGAAGACTAAACCTGATCGCCAATGATGAATCATGGCAGCAGGCTTTCATCGAACGGGGCATGGCCATGGTACAACGGGACAAGAACCAACCCTCTGTGTTGGTTTGGTCGATGGGCAACGAGTGCGGCGGAAATGCAGGCGATGGTGTACATAGCAATTTCTTTGCCCTCGCCGATTCTATCCGCAAGACAGATCCTAGCCGTCCGGTGCATTATGAAGGACATGGTACCGATTTTGACATCATAGCCAATATGTATTGCAGCATCGATAATCTGAAACGCAGCTATGACACCTGGCCGGAGAAGCCGATTATCCTGTGCGAATATGTACACGCCATGGGCAACAGTGGCGGAGGTATCAAAGATTACTGGGAGACCTTCTATCAATATGACCGTATGCAGGGTGCTTTTGTGTGGGACTGGGTAGATCAGGGTCTGCGCACCACCAAAGACGGGAAGACTTTCCTGGGAAATGGATGGGATCATGGAGCCGGAGATTATACCGACGGTGACTTCTGTTTCAACGGACTTGTGTCCGCCGATCGCACACCTCACGGCGAACTCAATGAGATAAAGGTTGCCTACCAGCCGTGTGTGATCACTCCGGTGGACATCAAAAACGGTATTGTCAATGTCAGTAACAAGCGGAGCTTTACCAACCTTTCTGTGTACGACTGTGTATGGGAACTCCAACGCGAAGGTGAAGTCATCGAATCGGGTCGCATGACACTGGATGCCAAACCAATGGAAGAGGACAACTACCGTATTCCTTTTACCACCTCCAAGGTAGATGATCAGGGACAGTATTTCCTCAATATCCGTCTTTTGCAGAAAGAAGACACCCCTTGGGCGAAAAAAGGATATGAAGTAGCTTATACCCAACTGGTTGTTACCCCTCAACAAGCCAAACAACTAGCCAGAGTAGATGCAAAAAGTCTGCTCAAAGCGACGGAGGAAGCCGGCATGATCCGTGTGAACGCCGGCAGTGTGACGTATGGCTTTGACAAGAAAACAGGAACCCTTGCCTCCGTCATCAGCAATGGCAAAGAGATGATGGCAAAACCATCCAAACCAAACTTTGCGCGTCCGACGACATGTAATGAGAGAAGACATTTTGCCAATTGGGAGAAAGACGGATTCTGGAACGTCACCCCCACTCTGATCAACATGAAAGTACTTGCTGAAGGGGTCGAACCGTTGAAGATTGTCTCTACACTTTCGTTGAGTGGCAGCACCAACATCAATGTGCTCTATGCGATCTACTCCAATGGCGAGTTGCAGATGACCACCATTGTCAATCCGGACAAAGAATCATTCATCGGCAAGATCGGATGGCAATTCTATCTGAAAGGTGACATGGAAAATGCAAATTGGTTGGGCAATGAACTGGAGACCTATTGTGACCGTAACATGGCCGGATTGGTACAAAATAATCTCAATAAGAAAGTATCCGACCTTCGGGTAGACTATGAATTCCCGCAAGAAAACGGAAACCGGTTCAACTCACGCTGGGTTACATTGACCAACGGAGCCAAGTCCGGACTCTTTGC
>DATCIB010000200.1:0-3025 GCA_036508045.1 Bacteroidales bacterium | reverse complement strand
CCCAATGCGCGCTTTGTCCTGTTCAGTATCGGTGACAAAGGTGAAATGAGAGACGGCGAAGTAGTGACAAATCATTTAGTACCTGAATTTATTCAGGCACAAAAAGAAATTGCCCGACAGTCCGGTATCTGCTTCTGGAATATGTTTGAAGCAATGGGTGGTGATGGCACTATTGCCCGATGGGCTCAGGCAGAGAAACCTATGGCTGCTAAAGACTTTACACATATTGCACCTGCCGGAGGAAGAATCATCGCAAAACAATTTGTTTCCTCTTTCCTGTTTGAACAAAAGAAATACCAGTAATTTCTTTTAAGAATAAAGAAACCAAACCGATAACTCACAATGAAGTATCTAAAAAACAGCATATTATTCTTTTTCCTGCTAATCGTTTCAACGAGCTCCGTACCTGTTGCCAATAGATCTGAAGAAATAGCTGATAAAATAGCTTTTGTCTCTGCAACTGATTTATCCCTATTTCCCTCTACTGAAAATGCGATTATAGATTCTACCCATGCCCTGGATTCTGTTTTTGAAAGTCTCTCCGAATTAAGATCTTCTTCCTGCGACAGTTCTCAATTTGTGATTATTCATCTTGGCGACTCTCATGTACAAGGTGGCACTTTGAGCGGTCAATTTAGACGTAATTTTCATCAACACTTTGGTAACGCCGGACGAGGATTGATCTCCCCTTATAAATTAGCACGTTCTAACAACCCGGCTGATTACTCCTTCCAGTCAGAGGTAAAATGGGAAAGCGAACGAATGATTACCACCAACACGACATCCCCTATTGGAGTCACCGGCATGACACTCACCTCAAAAGATAAAAGAGCCAACATCTCTTTCTCTGTCTCTGACGAAGCGGATACATTGGATTACTCATTCAATCGGGTCCGGTTTTTCCCTCGCGAATTCTCTAAAACACATAAACCGGACAGTTTGGATCTGCTGAGCTATGAAGGAAATGATTCAAGTGTATTAGTGTTGAAACAGAACACACATACCCTCAATCTATTGCCGGACACCTCTTATTTCTCTAATACGACTTCAAACTTCAGCGGTGTCTCTTTGGAGAATGGAGAAAAAGGTGTTTTATATCACGCCATCGGAGTAAACGGTGCCCATTTCTATGATTACACGAATCATCCCGAATTATTTCAGCAGATTTCCTTGCTAAAGCCCAATCTGATTATCATCTCACTGGGCACCAACGAAGCTTTTGGAAAGAACTGCACGAAACAACAAGTATATACGCAATTGGAAGAAATGGTCGGATCTCTTCAGCAAGCAAATCCTAATGCTCAGCTACTGCTGACTACACCTCCGGAGGTATATGTAAAACAACGCATTAAAAGAAAGTCTGTCTATGTTGCCAATACAAAATGCAAATTAGTGGCAGACGTTATTCTTGATTTTGGCAAGGAAAGAGGGATTCCTGTCTGGGACTTGTTCCGGGCAACGGGAGGACAAAACTCCTGTAAGATCTGGCAGAAAAACCATTTATTACAATCAGATAGAGTCCATTTTACAGAAAAAGGATATACTATTCAAGCCGACTTATTCTTTCAATCATTTACAGACAATTACAATGAATACCTGGAACTTCGACGTCGATAAACTCTTGCAGTTATTTGTATGCAATCCCAAAGAGCCTCTCATTTTTAATAGTGGGATGTTCTTGTTTGTATTTTGTGGTTTCCTGATCCTATACAATCTGGTGAAGAAGAATCTGACGATGAAAATAGTTTGGGTCCTGCTCTTTTCCTATTATTTCTACTATAAAGCCAGTGGCTTTTACCTGATCTTTCTCTTGATATCTACGGTGTTAGATTACTTTATTGGGCAGAGGATTGGGCAGGTTAAGACCAATAATGCAAAGAAACTCTTTGTATTTCTCTCCGTCAGTTTCCATTTGGCATTACTGGGTTACTTTAAATATTTCAATCTGACTCTTGAACTCTTTTCAAATATTACCCACCAGACTTTTGAGTTTCAACACATCTTCTTACCGATAGGCATCTCCTTCTGGACTTTTGAATCCATCAGCTATATCGTAGATGTGTATCGCAAACAGCTTCAGCCGGTAAAACGGTTTATGGATTATGCCTTCTACATTTCATTCTTTCCGGCATTGGTGGCAGGCCCGATTGTTCGGGCAAAAGACTTTATTCCACAGATTGCAAACAGTCTGATCGTGACCCGTGAGATGTTTGGTAACGGAATATTTCTGATTTTCGCAGGGTTGTTCAAGAAAGCAATTATATCCGATTACATAGGTCTCAATTTTGTGGACCGAATCTTTGATAATCCCGGACTGTATACCGGTTTTGAAAACTTGATGGGAATGTATGGCTATTCACTTCAGATATATTGCGACTTCTCGGGCTATTCCGATATGGCGATAGGCATCGCTTTACTATTAGGCTTTCGACTCAAAGCAAATTTTGATTCACCTTACAAATCCGCCTCCGTCACTGAGTTCTGGCGACGATGGCACATCTCTCTCTCATCCTGGTTAAAAGATTATCTATACATTACGTTGGGAGGAAACAAGAAAGGAAAAGTCCGGACCTATTTCAATCTGTTTATCACAATGGTTTTAGGTGGGTTGTGGCATGGAGCATCGCTGAAATTTGTATTCTGGGGTGGATTGCATGGCCTTTCACTAATCATTCATAAGCTTCTGATGAAACTTTTCCCGTGGATGAAAGTAAATGGATCAGAGATGTCCTTCTGGCAGCGACTACTTGGAGTGCTTATCACGTTTCATATTGTCAGTGCATGCTGGGTCTTTTTCAGAGCAGACAGTTTTGGAAATGCTTTAGAAGTCTTCCATCGTATATTCACAGCATTCCATCCGGAAGTGTTGCCCCAGTTTGTGCTTGGTTACAAAGTTGTCTTCTCATTAATGATACTCGGTTACCTACTCCACTTTGTACCTCAAAGATTGGAAACACGGGTTAATGATGCTGTTATCCGGATGCCACTCGTGTTGCAGGCAGTCGCTTTTACGCTACTTATTATT